>DATJAL010000014.1 GCA_035516255.1 Chitinivibrionales bacterium
TTCAGGATGTACACTTCCGCGCGCAAAGGGCTCGTGAGCCCCCATGGTATGCTCATGATCTTGTTCAAAATGGGAATGTTGGCGGTCTGAAGCGTGTGCCTGCCCGGTCCAAACACATGGATGGCCTTGCCATTGTAGAAAAAAGCGCCGGCCTGGCTTTCGCGCAACACCAATTGCGCGCCGAATTTTATTTCTCCCGACCCTTGTTCAGGAATACGCTGCATCATTTTATCGCCGGTCGGGTCAAGCCATTCTATGACTTCAAGGAAGATCACATTGTTTGTACCCATGCGCGCTCCTTTGAACGATAAGCGGTTTGCCAAGGCCGGAGAAGTAGTTTTTACCGGCTCGCATAAGTAATGATACGTTTATGGGGCGCAGAAGTGCAATACTTTTGAGAAGGACCGGCGGCTGTATGGAGGCAGCCGCCGGAGGCTAATAGGGCTTGTTTATTGAATGCATCAGAAATTTATGGTTGAGCCAGATATAAAACCGGAATAAGAGAATTATTAGAAGCAGAATTACGATAGCCAGTATTATTATTTCAAGCACGCGTTTCTTTGAAATCTTAGCAGGGGCCTTTTTAACCAGTACCGGCTTTTCCGGCGTTACCTGCGCCGGTGTTGCAGGAACTGCATTGACCTTTTGCACGGAAATATCCAGAGGTTCTGCAGCGCGCGCAACCGTAACCGGCTTTTCCGTGAGAAAGGTGACTTTTTCTATCCCCGGGATTGTTATCGGCTCTTCAAGGAAGCTTGAATCGTTTCTCCAATTGTGGGAGTACAGGATTTTTTCTTCTTGTCGGATAAGAAAAGGCGCGGTTGTTTCCCCCGAGATTAAATCAAGGCAGCCTGCCAAGTCGATTTTTTCCGCCACGACACCGGCAACGCGTTTTTTCCCGCCGAAGAGGGGTCTGGCCCAGACCAGGTAATTTTTTCCATTTTCTTCCGAGGTACCGCTGAACGCCTTTTTATTTTTTACCGTAAAAACATACCAATCTTCTCTGCCGATTTTCCGGTGCGATTTCTTTTTAGGCCTTTCCCCCCTTACCGCCTCGCTGATGACCGCCCCCTTTGCATTGACTTTGACAAGAGAGGAGACGGGTGGATTTTTCTTGAGCGCTGCAGCGAAGAGCGCGTTTACCGGGCCGGGACGTGACTTCGCAATAGACTTACTTGCCGCGAGCTTGTCGAAGTCTTTTTTTAATGCGATAAAAGAAGCGCTCACCGTGTCTTTTATCGAGGCGGAATACGCTGGAATACTGGCAAGTAAAGCCAAAGAAAAAGCCAACCATCCAAGTGCACGTGCTTTTTTTGCGGGTTTCATAATTGACATGATGTCCTCCTTCTAGAGAAAGGATATCATAGTAGATAAATAGTAAATGGGATGAAATGAAGAACACAACAATTTCATGAAAAAGCCCCTGGACGGAAGATTCCGGGGGCTTGAGACAGAAGAGGCGAAGCGGCGAAATCCACGCCGGAGCTCCAGAGATGTTTAGAGGCCTGTTCTTTTCGGGGTGCCATATTGTTCCGTTGATACGGCGGTGAAGATCTGCTTAATTTGTGTTTGTGCCGCGGCCCAGTTGTGCCCAAAGTTGTTGTAAGTAGGATCAGAAACCAGCGAATCAAGCACAATGGACTTTTTTGCCGACCCAAGGTTCGGCCATTCTTGATCGTTGCTCCCGCCCGCGAAAGCCACCCAGTCTAAAACCGTGTCGCCGGCTGCTTTGGTGCGAAGGCTGATCCAATTGCCCGTTGATGAAAGGTCAAGCGCGGATGCCACCGAAGAATAGGCATCTACCCATGGCATATTTTGCCTTCCGATGACATATAATCCTTTCGGCGGTATTGCCACAATGCCAAAGCTGCGGCAGGTACCATCGATTTCAACGATCAATGAGTCGTTGAACGACAGGTCTAGAGGATTGTAGATTTCAATATATTCAGAATCGTTTGCGGCATACATGATTTCGGAAATGATGAGCCTGCCGGTTTCAAACGCGATTGTACTGCCGCTTCCCACGTTGCCCGACACTACGGTGACTGCAGGGATCTGTGCCGTGACGTTGATCGAGGCGCCGGTTGTCACACGGTAGAAACTGCTCGATATGCTCGTGTCGCGGGTAACGGAAAAAACAAGCCAGAGCGACGACCGGTATACCATGGTTCCCGCAGTGTCGGTGCCTTCCATAATGAGCGAATCGCTGGTTTTGTCAGGTATATTATCGATGCTGATGAATAACTTTGTTGACCTGTCCGCGCAGGATGAAAGGCCGCCAAACGAGGCGCAAATGCTTTTGACGCTTGTCGGTATATTCGAAAGGTCGATATAAATGGATCCCTTTATCGGAACCAGCCTGAAATCGAGAACCTTTTTTTCAGATGAAGAAATACTGATGGTCTGGCTTGCAGCCACATGAATGATTTCGTTGCTCTTTGTTTTAGTAAAAACCTCAACGCACCTGTTTTTTCCTGCGGGCAGGTTTTCCACGGAGGCGGTAATATAAGGATCGAGTGAACTGAATTTAAATGCCATCGTAATTGTATCCATATCGGCTGCGCTCACTCGCACTACCAAACTGTCCCAGGTGGTTGCTAGGGTTGCCTGCGTTTTTGCCAGAACGTTTTGCTCGGCGGGCTTCTGAAGTGATGCCCATACCTCCACGCTTCCAGTCTTTACCGGGCTCATGCCCGTGGGATTGTTTGCACACGACGCCGCTATCAGCGCCGCGCCCGCAACTGCCGCTGTCATCCATCGCTTTTTCATGTTTCCTCTCCTTTTTGGTTTAGGTGGTGAAGGAGAAGGGAACAATTGCATTAACCATGCCAAAGTATTTTTTAGGGATATTTTAAAAAAACGAGGATGATAAAAAGGAGTAGGTTGCAGTTGCGCAACTTCACAAAAATACTATTGCAAATATGTTTTCTTTAAAATGACTGGATGTTAACACTAAAGAATCAAAGGGTTTATTAACTCCAACCAGCAATAACAGATCCTGAATTATTCCGGGTGCGGTTTCCCGGTCAATGACGGAGAAAACCCTCTTGCAGGATGCGCTAAAACAAGATTTATTTTTGGTTCGCCGTTAAAAATTGATTCCACCAGACCGGTGCCAGATTGTTGGGGCATGTCACAGGATTTGCATAATAGGTATGAGGTCCGTATTCCGCCTTATCGGTTGAGAAAAACAGGTTTCCATACCCATCCTGAACAATCGTTACGGTGGTTTTTGATACATTTCCTTTGATGGACACCGTGTTGTCGTTTATCTTGGTTATAATAACGTTGTAATGACAGGTGTCCTGGTTGTTAAGAAGTTTTCCGCAGGTATTCCAGTCTTTGATATATTGATCGGCATAACTTTTTATAAAAACCTGCAACTGTCCTCCGGAAATGATGACGGACATTCCCACGTCGAGAATGGCCTGGTTCCTGGCTGCAACGATCGAGTCAACGGAATGAACGGTCCCGATTGGTGTGAGCGGGCTGGTATATTCTGCCTTGGCGCCGACGATGTTCCATGTGCCCGAAATGTCATTTGGAGCATGCGCACCAGTAAATACGTACCAGATCTTTATGCCGGCAAGCGCCCAGCCGACGACCTGATCGGGGAACACTTCGAGCGTGATGAAATCAATAATGGCAAGCAGACTGTCATTATTCAAATTATAGACGTATTTGACCGTGTCAGGCGTGCCTGGGGCTGGCGCACCGGAATCAATTCCCTGGCAGGAGCCGGCAGGCTGGGTTATTGTCGTCATTGTATCAATCGAATCACCATGAGCAACGGTGAAGGACGACGTGGAGACCTGATATTTGCCAGGCAGGGGTCCGGTGCCTGGCCCGGCCGGGCCGGTATCACCGCAGAACAGAAAAGCGGACGCAAAGAAAAGGCCCAATCCAATATTAAAAAGAGAACGTTTTTTCACGGCTGCCTCCTTATGTAAAATTTTCTATTTCAAGAGGGTGACCGGAACGGCGACGCCTGAACCATTTGCCGAAAATGCTTTTAGAATATAAACTCCTTTATGTAAAATACTGCCGCTCTTGTCAAGGAAACATTCCGCCGTCCCGGCGTTCTTCATTCTCCAAAATAAATTTGCAACACGGCGCCCGTCCACCGTGAACAGAGCGATGGAAACCGGCGGCCATGAAAAGGATGGAATTGACATGACAACCGGGGTATAATTTCCCCGAAGGGAATTTTTTACAATAACAGTGTAAAAAGAGGGTTGAGTTCCTTTTGTAGGTAATAGCACCCGTTCAATGCCCTCCTTTGCAAGGAGCGTCATTTCAGAATCGCTTAATACCCTGTTGTAGAGCCGCAGGTCGTCAATAAGCCCGCAAAAGCATTGTTTTGCGGTAAAAACGTCTGAACCGAACAACGTGGTTTTATTATTCGTGGACATTTTCGCGTCAGGAATGGAAGCGGTTTTTGTTCCTGCCCATGTGCCGTCAACATACAATTTCAAGATGGGTTTTTCCCACACAACGCCGGTTGAATGCCAGCCGTCATTGTGCACCTGGAAGGGCAGTACCATGAGTTCTGTGTCGGTGTTGTTGCTCACGATCGCCACGGCCTCCAGCTGCTGGAACGAGTTGCCGAGGGAGTCTTTCATTGCGGTTGCCGAAAGCCACATTTCGCGCCGTTTGCCCGTGTTCGATAATTCGTACGTGTCCCAGATGTCGCGGGCACCGGTGATGGTCTTTCCGCAGACACTTGCATTGAACCACGAGAAAATCACGGCGCTGTCTCGGGGCATATTGAACGACGATTTGTTGGGAATGAGAATGTAATCGTCGACGCCGTCGAAGTTGGCAGCCAGGCCGCTGCCGCTTCTGTCTGTAACGAAAGGGGTCGGGTTGGTCAGAAAAAGTTTTCCGTCGTTGAGCGCATGGCCGGTTGAATCGTTCGCATTGCCATTGAAGGGATAATACGCCTGAAGACCGGCCGCAGGCACCTGGGCGGAGGCCGATGCTGCCGAAAGAAAAAAAAGGCAGAAAAAGGATCGAAGGCTCATTTTTATAGAAATAAATATATAACGAATATTTTCGAAATGCCAAAAAAACAGGGGCGCCGGAAAGCGCCCCTCCTGCTGATTTCGTCTCGGTCAAGGGTCACCCTGTTAAGACTTGCCGCCTTCCCTTCCTTCCGCCCAGGAATCGGAAGCCTGTAGGTTTCCGTCGAGGAACGTCCAGGTAATTTTCCGGTAGCGCATGGAGATCTCCTCCATGTGGGTGAAGCGCTCCTTTGTGGCATCCTTTACATTGGGCATAATCGGTTTAACCGAACAGACCTTGACGCCCTCGAGCTTGTGGTTGAAATATTCCTTCTCGCTTCCCGTGTCGTCGATGTTGTACCACTTGATCTCGACGTTTTTGAAGGTCTCGCCTTCGCACACCGCCTTATACAGGTAGGGCGACGAGGCGTCGAAGGCCTTGACAAACGTGAGTGACTCGTGTTTGCGGGTGCCGGTAAGGCGCCCGGTGTCGGGGTCCGTGGGGATGCGCACCTCGTGGTGGAATTCGAGCACCTCGATGCTTCCCTCGCGGCCGGCTACGTCCACCGAACCCTTGATGTCGGCCCCGGTTTCGTCTTTGATCCAAAGATATGCAGGAATCGGCATGTGATACTCCTTTCAGATTATATAGTTTGAAGGGTAAGATTATCTCGATTCAATAAAAAAATATAATGATCAGTGATACCGCTCTGTGACGTCCGTCACAAATTGAAAATTATTTCATTATTTTGTTTTTATGTTTATGGGTGTATGGGTTAATGAGTACTAACTTAAGACTCATCAACCCATTAACCCATCAACAAGAGGTACCCCGCCTTATTTCCCCTTCGGCATCTGCGACACCAGCGACAGGTTGATGTCGATGCCTTCGATCTGGAAATGCGGTTGCACCGAGAGGGTCACCCTGAAAAATCCCGGATTGTCCTCTATTTCGTTCACCGTGACTTCGGCTGCCTTAAGCGGGTGTGTCGAAATTAACTCCGGGCCCGGATCGTTCATCTCCGTTACAAGACCCTTGATCCAGGTATTAAGCTCGTTCTGCAGCACGACTTTGTTCTTGGTGGAGCCGATATTTTCCCGCTGGATCACTTTAAGATAATGCGCGATCCGCGAAACAAGGAAAATGTAGGGAAGCCGCGAATTGATGCGCATGTTCGCGGTGACCGCCTTGTCGTCGTATTCCGCGGGCTTTTGCGCGGAGTTTGCCGAGAAGAAGCATGCGTAGTTGCGGTTCTTGTAGAACGACAGGGGAATGAACCCTTCCTGCGCGAATTCGAACTCGCGGGTTTCGGGGATCAAAATTTCGGTGGGGATTTTCATCTGGTTGCCCTTGCCGACATCGTAGATGTGCACGGGCAGGTCTTCCACCTTGCCGCCGGCCTCGGGGCCGCGGATCTGCACGCACCAGCCGTTGTCCACAAAGGAACGGACCATGTTCGCCGCGAACGCAAACGACGCGTTGCCCCACAAGTACTTGTCGTGGTCGGTTCCCTTGACGTTTTCAGTGTAATTGAATTCCTTGACGGGCAGCGTATCGGGCCCGTAGGGGAGGCGCAGCATGGCGCGCGGCAGCATCAGGCCCACGTAGCGGGCGTCCTCGGTCTGGCGGAAGCCGTTCCACTTGAGGAACTCGGAACGTTCCATGTAGTTATGCAGGTCCTCGATTTTGGTGAGGTCCTGGATGGTTTCCTTGCCGAAGAATTTCGGGCTCACCGATCCGAGAAAGGGGCAGTGGCACGCGGCAGAAACCTTTGACACGTTCTGCAGCAGTGTGATGTCCGACGGGCCGCTGTCGAATTCGTAATTCGAGACTATAGTGCCGTAGGGCTCGCCGCCGGGCGTGTCGTATTCGCTGACATACACGTGCTTGTACAGGCCCGATTGAATGGTTTCGGGAGCGTCTTCGAAATCCTCCGCGAGCTCCTCTTTCGACACGTCGAGGATGTCGAGCTTTACGTTTTTCTTGAAATTCGTCCGCTCCACGAGGAACTTGAGGCTCCTCCAGGCCGCCTCCATCTTCTGGAAGTTCTGGTGGTGGAGGATTTCGTCGAGCTGGAGCGACAGCTTGCGGTCGATCTCGCTGATATGGTGGTCGAGCATGGCCTTGTCTATCTTGTCCACGCTCTGGGTCGAGGCGACCACGCTGTCGACGAACACGGCGAGCGCCGCGCTGATGCGCTCGTTGGCCTTGCTGTCGGCGAGCACCTCGGTGCTCTTGAACTCCGATATGTCTATTTGCTTTGCGGGAACGGAAAGGTTCATGGTCTGGTAAATGTATTCCAGGCCGTGGGCTTCCTGCGCCTCTTTCCCGCCGGCTTTTTTTTCTTGCTCTGGCATAATGGTTTCTCCTGGTTTTTATGGTGAACGCCCGGGAGGGCGATACGGTTCGGGTTATTTCTTCTCCTCAGCCACGACCTTCTTGAGTTCTTCCTGCAACGCCTTCATTTCGTTGGGATTCTTGATGATTTCCTCGAGGCGTTTGCGGAATTCCCTGTTATCAAGAAGGTTCGACTTGAGGTCCTTGAGCAGGTTCCTGGCAGCCATCAGTTTGGAAAGCGTCGGGATGCTTTTTGCCACGTTTTCCGGCTTGAAGGAGTCCATGTTCTTCACCTTCATGTCGACCGCAAGGTCGCCGCTGCCAGTGAGCTTGTTCTCCACGTTGTACTTGAGGTTGAGGTCCATGCTTTCCATTACCTGGGTGAAGTTTTCCTTGTTGATGCTGATCTTCTCCCGGTCCGACAGGCGGTCGCTGTGTTTTTTGAATGAGAAGTCGCCCACCACAAGCGACTTGAGGGGCAATTCGATCTTTTTCTTCGCATTGCCTTTACCCACATCAAGTTTGAGGTTGATCCGGGCAGGGGGTATTTCATTTTGAAAACTGCCAGCCATAGGAACCTACCTTTCTTTAAGTGAAAATGGTTTTTTAAGGACTTTTTCAGGAACTTCCGGTTTATGTGTTGAGTGAAAACGCCTTTTTCGGGTCGATCTGGCTGATTTTGCTCAAAATGCTGTTTTGTTTTTCGGTCATGCCTGCCTGAACCGGCGGCGGCTTGTTCGCCCGCGCTACTTTAAGCACCTTGACCATGATGCTCCACGCCTCAACGGCGAGGTCGGGATCCCATTTGTCAAGATGGTACAGTTGGATCTTGGCGTCCAGCGAATCGAGGATCGAAAGGGCGATGTCCGGTTGCTTTCCCGTGAGAAGCATGTTGCACATGATGATGGAACGCCTGAAGTTGTCGCGCTCGTTCGAAGAGTTGCGTATCGAATTCTGAAGAAGATCGAGCGCCGCTTCCATTTTACCAGATGCAATAAGTGACGTCGCCTCCTTTTTTTCCGACTCGACCTTGTCGCCACCGGGCGCGTCCGCATCCTTTTTCGCCGTTACGGCGCCATCCTGCGAAAACATGGGGAGCACGTGCTTTGCGATCCATTCTTTTGTGGCCTCGTCACAAAAAGGAGAGCCGTCGGAAAACGAGAGCTTGAGAAGGTCGGGGATGCGCCTTACCAAAAGGCCGGTTTCGAGCAGAATGGCCTGTTCCACCGGCTTGTACGGCTCACCAAGCCCTTGGCAGGCGGCGGCGGTAATGCGCTGGAGTCCGAGCCACAGATGGTTGGCGCCGGAGGTGAAGGCGACTTCTGCTTTGTCAATGGCAGGCTTGAATTCCTTGTTAGCGATCATGGCCGTGAGTGAGGTGACGAGGTCGGCCGGCGGTGGCGCGAGTTGGGTCTTGCCGTTTTCGCTTGGGGGCGCTTTTTCGAAAATGTCCCACCGGATGGATCTCATGAGCCTGAACCCCATCGCCTTTTGCGGCTCCTTTTCGATGAGAAAGTAAGCCGCCTTGCGCGCAATGCCCTGCGCCTGCTTGGGCGTGTCCATGGGGTCGCCCACGGTCTGGCCTGCGCTGGCGGCGCCCGCCGCAGCCTCGGTCTTGGGTTTTGGCTTGCAGGTCTTTTCCCAGTTCTGCGCCGCTGAAAAAAGGCCGGACGGAAACGGGGATCCTTCTGGAAATTTTTCCTGCAAAATGCCCTTGAGCGTGGTAAGGCCGGCAAGCAGGCGGGCTATGTGGCTGTAGTCTGCTTCTTCAGGTTTCTGGCTCGCAACGGCTTCGTTAAAACGGGGTTCCGAGAGCCATTTGAGTGCGTTTTGTTTTGCGCGCTCGCGATCCGGGAACATGGCGTTGTAATCCTGCTGGCAGAGCTTAGCGAATCCTTCAAAAACGTCTGCGAACTGATCCCATTTTGCGTCGTGTAAATAGACGAAGCTTAAAAAACAAAGCAGCCGCATGTCCTTGGATTTCTCGGCAAGGAGTTTTCTGCACAACGTCTCGATAAGCGTGAAATCAACGCCGCTGATTTTGCCGATTTCGGTTTTACACGTGTCGAAGTCGGCTTCATAATTGATGTTAACGCCCATCGGGCCGCCGCCCGGGACAGGTTTGATAATAAGATCAAGAAGCTCTGAAATAGCCGTTCCCCTTGCAAAGTGATAATAATGGAATGAAAGGAGAAAGTTAAAATATAGTAACTGCCTAAAGGCAAGCAATTTATTTCATTGATAATGCATTGAAAATAAATGCCCTCACTGTAAACTACTTTGGCGTGGTCTTAAAAGATGTGATAGCAATCACAACAAGGTTAATCCCGCAGCCGGAGAAGGATGGCGACCTTTTTGTGCTGATCCACTGAAGCGTTAAAGAGTTTAATTGCCTGCGGCGAGGGGAGCTGTTTAATGGTGGCGCCTTTGGCTTCTATCGCAATCACCGTTTCGTCGTTCAGCACGAATGTCGGCCGCGAGAAGCCGGAGCCGATGATAATCAGGATGTTTTCCTCCGGGGGAATACTGAAAAGATCGTTCCAAATATCTTGGAGCGTTTCCTTACCGGAGATTTCTTCAACCGGCTTTGGAGAACCGTTCGGGCCGACATACAGATCGTAAAACATGAGCGGGACACGGTTGTAAATCACCAGGTTTTTCTGGGCGAACCCGAACTTCCCGCCTGGGTTGAAAAAAAAATATGCAACCGCGCAGGCGACGATGATGAGAAAAATTTTGTTTTTAAATAGGGAAGCCATGCGATTGCCTTATTAGAATAAAATGATTTCATGGAGAATGACATTCAAGAGAAATTTGAATTAAATGGAGAAAGTGGGCGGGCGATCACTTGAGGTTCTGAATGAACATCGACAGCTTGGCCCTCGAAACGGGGTTGCGGAACAGCTTGCGCAGCGAGCGATCGCGGATAAGGCGCACGCGCTCGCGGGTGAGCTTGAGCTCCTTGCCGATTTCCTCGAGCGTGAACTGCTTGGAGAAGTTGAGCCCGAAATACATGCGGAGGATCTGCTCTTCACGGCTCGTGATGTTCTGGAGCACGCTGTCGATCACCTTTGCCAATTCCCGGCGCTCGCTTTCGAGGTCCTGATTGGGCTCATCGCCGAGCAGGTCATTGAGGGTCTTGGTAGGATCGCCTTCGGTTCCTTGGTTGTTGCTCACCGGCGCATCGAGCGATATGCCGCGCAGCTTGTCCATGACGTCGATGATATCCTGCTCATGCTCCCTGAAATCGCTCATGGCCATGGTTCCCATGTAATCTCCGGCATTTTTATCGAGCGCTTTTTTAAATCGAGCAAGGAGCGCGATTTTATTCGGCGGAATGCGCACGGTGCCGGTCTGCTCAAAGAGCGCCTTTTGGATGGACTGGCGTATCCACCACACTGCGTAGGAAATAAATTTCACCTTGTTGTCGAGGTTGAAACGTTTTGCCGCCTTGAGCAGCCCGATGTTGCCCTCGTTGATGAGTTCGAGGAAACTGAGGCCTCTGCCGCGGTACCGCCGCGCCACACTCACGACAAAACGAAGATTGCTGGTAATGAGTTTGGTAATGGCCCCGTTGTCGTTTTTCTGAACAGAGCAGATGATGGCGCGTTCTTCCTCTTCAGAAAGAACGCGGTACCGGTTGATATCCCTGAAATAGAGTGCTTCTGTTCTTGTCGGCATAAAAATAAACCGCCCAAAAGAATAGTCGTTTTTTCCTCTTAAATTATATCATTAAAATTGGACAGATTCACTATTTAAACGATTAATATAAACCCTAAACAACAATTGATTACCATTCGTATTACCATACCCTATTATTGATAACAGGGAGTAAGATTAATCCCGGATAAAATTACTTAATTACAAGCCTAGGGCAAGATATTTTTTGACGGCTGGCTAATTACCACGATTCCGGAATCGCTCACCGTAAAACGTTTCCTGTCCTCATCCGGATCGTAGCCGATCCGCTCGCCGGGCATTATCTTTACGCCGCGGTCTATGATGGTACGCCTTATATGGGCTTTTTCGCTTATCTGAACGTCTGGAAAAATGATGCAATCCTCAACGACGGCAAAGCTATGCACGCGCACGCCACGCGACAACACCGAGCGCACTATGCGTCCACCACTGACGATGCAGCCGCCGCTCAATATCGAGTCGAGCGCCTCGCCTTTTCTTTTTTCCTCTTTTTCACCTGAAAACACGAATTTCGCCGGCGGGGATTGGCCGGGTGCCGTTCGGATGGGCCATGCCTCGTTGTAAAGGTTGATTTCCGGGACCACGTCGCGGAGCGTCATGTTCGCCTCATAATAGGCGTCAATGCTTCCGACGTCCTTCCAGTAGATATTTTGCTGCGGAGTTTCGCCCGGAATGCGGTTGTTCGAGAAATCCCAAACATAAATCGGGTAGTTGTGGAATATTTTCGGAATCACATCCTTGCCGAAATCGTGCGTTGAGCCGCTGAGCGACGCGTCGTTGAACAGCTCGCGAACCAGGAACTTCCGGTTGAAAATATAGTTGCCCATGGAGACCAGGGCCATGCGGGGGTTCCCTGGGATCGGCTTGGGCTGCTTGGGTTTTTCCTCGAACCCGATCATCCTGCCGTCAGGATCGATCTCGATAATGCCGAACGCAGAAGCCTCCTCGAGGGGCTTTGGAATCGCGGCGACGGTGGCAACGGCGCCTACGTGGCGGTGAAAATCGAGCATCTGGGAAATGTCCATTTTGTAAATGTGGTCCGCGCCGAACACCGCGATATAATCAGGATTTTCATCTTCGATGAGATTGAAATTCTGGAACACCGCATCGGCCGTGCCCATGTACCAGTTCTTTCCCGTGCGCATCTGCGCGGGAACAGGGTCGATGTACTGGCCCAACATTCGGTTGAGGTTCCATCCCGCGGTGAGGTGCTTGATGAGCGAATCCGACTTGAATTGGGTGAGCACCTTTATCTTGAATATGCCCGAATTGATGAAGTTGTTGAGCACGAAGTCTATGATGCGGTATTTGCCGCCGAAATAGACAGCGGGTTTTGCCCGTTCCTTGGTGAGCGGATGGAGCCTTGAGCCTTCGCCGCCAGCCATGATCATGCCCAGAACATTGGGATATCCGATGGACGAGCGATAATTGGACATGGGCGGCCTCTCAAGAATGAGGAGTTACTATGCTGATGTTTTCAAAATAGTTTGTATCAGAAAAAAGTGCAATACATGGAACCCGGTCTGTCGCAGGAGAAATGTTGGAAGGGGAGGCGTTAAAAAACCAGCTTGGTCAGCAGGCTCCACACCGGACTGGTGAGGGGAACAAAAATATTGCCCACACCCAGGAATATGAGAATTATTTCAACGGTAAAAATGATTGCCGTGAGCAGGAGGAAATTAGTAAGAAGAAAAATGATGCTGCCACGCACGCTTTTTTTTCTTTTGCTGACAAAAAGACGGCGGCCGAGCCGCAAGAATAATTTAGCCATAGGTTTGTCCGGCATTACTGTTTGAATTTGATCCGTTTCACGATGACCGCTATGTCGCCCGCCTCAACAGTGGTAAAGAGCCGCTCGATCACCAGCGTGCTTGATGTTTCGCCCACGTTTAAGGCGCAGGCGAACGCGCAGGGACGGTCTGGAATCGTGTTGTTTTTGGGGGCAATGGCAAACAGATCGCCAAATACGACACCGTCCTTTGAGCCCCTGTCGAGAATAAATGAATGGTACGGATAGGAATGCACGGTGTTTTCCACCAGGAGGAACACGCTGCCTTTGATGGCGACCGGTGGATCCTCGAGCGAATCAATTGCAGGAGAGGGAAATTGCGTTTCGCGATCCACCCGGTCGCCGCTTTCAATGACATCCCATAACTTGAAAAGAGTGGCATAAAAATTCTTTCCCTTTGACGAGCGTATCGCAGCCTTGGCAACTCTTCGAACAAGATTCGCCTGCCTTCCCTGATAAAGCACCATCCGGTCTGAGTGGTAGATGTCAACCGTATCGCCGACGCGGTAGGACGCCGCGCCAAAAGGCTCGATAATGACGTCGTCGAATTGCTGATACACCTCGGTCTCATATTTTCCAAGAACCTCCGCCGAAACTTTGCGTAAAGATGCATTGCCCGGAAAGACAAGCCCTTTTTCGTCTTTCTTGAACCAAAGGAAGGCTGTTTTCGCAAGAAATTCTTCGGTGAAATAATTTCTATTCTCCATTATCAGCCTGAACAGCGTATCGGACAGCATGGAACCCTCAAGAAGGGATTTTTTACCGCTAACGCCAAATCCCGACTTCTGCTCCGACTCTTCCAGCGCCTGCCTGGTTTCAGAGGAAAATTCTTCCTGACCGGAGCTTCCTCCCGAAACGGCACCTTGGCCTAAGCCCGATGCGCCGCCTCCGGAATATGGCGTTGTTTCCGCCCCGGCCGGCTGTCCGCTGCCGCCGATCACCAGGTTGTTTCCAGGATAAATGAGGTCGGGATTGGTGATATAGGGGTTCTGATGCCAGATCTGGGACCATTTAAACGGGTCGCCGAGGAACCTGAACGCGATGTCCCAGAGGCAATCGCCTTTTTTTATGATATAAGTTTGTTCGGGCGGCTGTGCCAGCGAAAATGACAGAATAAAAATAAGCGGCGGAAGGCCAAGGAGAAATTTTCTTTTCAGGGCAAAATCCTTTTTTAGATTATTTCCTTTTGGGCACAGGTTGGGCCTCAATAGTCATAATATATTTTATGCTCTCAATCAGTCAATATGATGTGTGCCAAGCAGGGAGAAAATCATGAACCACGCACCAAGCGTAAAACGCCCGAAAATACGCGAAATTGACGGTGGCGTGACTGCCGCTAGAGGGTTTTTTGCGGCCGGCCTTGCCGCAGGCATCAAGGTATCAGGAGGCCGGGACTGCGGCATTCTGGCAAGCCGTGCACCGTGCAGTGCCGCAGGGGCGTTTACCACCAATGCGGTGCGCGCGTCATCAGTGGACTGGTGCGAAAGCATCCTGCCGTCAAAAAACGTGCGTGCGGTTTTTGCCAACAGCGGGAACGCAAATGCCTGTACCGGCGCAAGGGGCAAACGAGACACGAAAAAAATAGCGACGATGGTTGGTTCATTGTTCGGCGCGCGTCCTGGGGCTGTCTGCGTGGCGTCAACCGGTGTGATCGGCCATTTTCTTCCCATGGAAAAAATCCGAAAACATCTTCCTGCGTTGCATAAGGCAGCCGAGGAATCGGCAAGGGGAGGGTCGGCGTTTGTCGACGCCATCATGACGACAGACACGAAAAAGAAGGAGGCCGCGGTGCGGGTGGAAACGGCCGCGGGATGCTATACCATCGGAGGGTGCGCAAAAGGCTCCGGCATGATTTCTCCGAACATGGCCACCATGCTCTCGTTCGTCACCACCGACGCATCCGTTGATCCCGCGCTGCTTAACGCGATCGTCAAGAGCGTTGTCGACAGGACCTACAACAACCTCACGGTGGACGGCGACACGTCCACGAACGACATGGTGCTCGTGCTGGCAAACGGGCTCTCCTGTGTTTCCATTGCTGGCGCAACCGAGGCCGGCGTGTTCAGGGGGGCGCTGTTCACGGTGTGCGATGCATTGTGCCGGAAGATCGCGGCGGACGGTGAGGGAGCAACCAAGCGTGTTGAGGTGCGGGTGTCCGGCGGAAGGACGGTCGTCGACGCGAACCGGGCGGCGAAAGCGGTCGCCAATTCCTGTCTTGTCAAGACAGCGCTGTTTGGCAACGACCCCAACTGGGGACGGATCCTGTGCGCGGTAGGGTATTCCGGCGCGGCTTTTTCATCGGACCGGCTCACCTTGTCGCTGTGCGGAAGGCGCGTGTTTGCAAAAGGCAGGCCGCTGCCATTTCCCGCCAAAAAACTCAGCGATAAAATGAAGGAAAAGGTTGTGGTGATTGACGTTGATCTGGGCAATGGAAAGGAATGCGCAGTGGTGCATACGTGCGATCTTACGTATGATTATATCAAAATCAACGCGGAATATCATACCTAAAAATCGTTGACGGTTGACGATTGACAGTTGATGGTGCTGACCGCCGGCTGCTGCCGCAGATAGCTCGCCATGAATATCCTACCCGCATTTGGTTTTTACGGAATACTTACCGATCCTGCCCGAGGATATGAATTCTGTACGAAGTTGTTCGTCGACCATGAAGTTGCTTTTGTCCAGCTTAGGATGAAGGAAAAACCAGAGAATCTCGTCCTCGAAACTGCGCGCCTTATGCGACAAATCACCGCCGGCACAAGAACCCGCCTCATCATCAACGACAATCCGTACATTGCAAAAAAGGCGGCTGCCGACGGTGTTCACATCGGACAAAACGATATGCCCTTTGACAAGGCCAGAAAAATCGTTGGAAAAGATTCGATTATCGGCATGTCAACGCATTCGGTGAAACAGATCCGGGACGCGTGCATGCTGAAGCCGGACTATGCCGGCGTCGGGCCGGTATTTGCCACGCCGACAAAAAAAATCCCTGATCCGGTCATCGGCATTGACGGCACGAGGGAAATGCTCGCGTGCGCGACCGTGCCCGCCGTCGCGATTGGAGGGATCACGCTGGATAATTTAAGCCTTGTTCTTGAGGCAGGTGCAAAAAATTTCTGCATGGTGCGGCCGATAACAACGGCGCAGGATCCGGAGAGAGTGTTAAAGGAAATCCTGAAGATATATAAGAATTTTAACGATCCAGCGAGCGGTCAGTAGTCACCGGTCAGCGGTCAGCGCTCAACAATCAGTCGTAGACTTTCAACTTGCTTATTTCTTCATGACCTCGCCCGAGCAGCATTTTGTCCTGTCAATTTTATCTAAATCGGCCACGTAGGAAATCGCCGTAAGGCCGCTTGCCGGTTTTTCCCCTTTGGTAACCGTCTTCTGCATGAAATCAATGGTGTAATAGGCGCCGTCGGTGGCTGAAAATCCGTAGGAGAACCCGTCGGTGAACCACTGCTTCGGCTCGGCGATCGCAACAGTGTTGAACACGAGGCGAAGGTTTTTATAGTCGAATACAGTGAGGCGGAACGTCTTGTCGTTGTCCCAAACGCAGTACACGCATTTGCCGACCGTGTCGGCGATCACGGACGCGCCGGGAACGGTCACCAGCTTGCCGCTGGGGAGCATGAGGAACAGCTTGCCGTCATACGAGGATGCCTTGAGGACAATGAAGCCGTCCCTGATCGGCTGGTTCGCCGGGACGATCATGCCGTACGGGCCCGCTGCGGCATTGACGTCGAACAGCACGAATTTCCTTTTGTCAAGAATGATTGCGGATATGCACGCGGTGTCCGACGGGCCGAGCGGCTTTATATTGACGATGCGGTAGGTGTGTTTTCCTGCGGTGTAGGCGTGCTCGGTGAAGGAATACTTCTTGGATTTCTTATACTGTTCAATGTCAATGGTTGATTGCGACTGCTGGGCAAGGCACGCGACTACAAACAAAATGACCATAATGAGCATGCTGACGACTTGTTTCATATGACCTCCAGGTGAATAAGATGTTAACAAAATAAATTATTGGGGAATCATTCATTGACAAGAATGCATGAGGAATGTGTTGGCATGGAAAATTCCTTTTACCTGCTCATCTCCAGCATCCTCGTCAAACTTCTCCTCGCCTTTTCCGCAATGTCAGGCGGCACCGACACCACCTGACCGGCCGCTCCCTCAAGCGCCTCAGCCACGAGCTCCAGCGACGTTTTTTTCATGTTGGGGCACAGCGCGTGCTCGGTAACGGGATAAAATTTCTTGGCCGGATTCTGCTTTTGGAGCGTGTGGATTATGCCGGTCTCCGTTGCGATAAGATATTCGCTGCCGCCGTCTTTCTTGACAAAATCGCACATGCCGCCGGTGGAAAGCACCTGGTCGGCCAGGTAGCGCGACGCCTTGGGCGCCTCGGGATGGATGAGCACCGCTGCATCGGGATGGAGCGCTTTGGCCTGTTTGATCATGTCGGGCATGACGCGCACATGCGTGGGGCAGAACCCGTCCCAAAGCACCATGGTGCGGCCGGTCTTTTCCTGCACCCATCCGCCAAGGTGCTTGTCGGGCACGAAAATGATCCCCTGCTCCTTGGGCAACTGCGACACGATTTTCACGGCGTTGGAGCTGGTGCAGCAAATGTCCGAGAGCGCCTTTATGTCGGCTGTGGAATTGACATAGCAGATTACCAAGTGGCCTGGGTGTTTCTTTTTAAGCTCCACAAGCTCCTCGGCCGTGATCATGTCCGCCATGGGGCAACCCGCGCCCGGCTCAGGAATTATCACTTGCTTTTTGGGATTAAGAATGGCCGCGGTCTCGGCCATGAACATCACGCCGCAGAAGATAATAATGTCGGCCTTCGTTTTTGTGGCCTCAACGCTCAGGCCGTAGGAGTCGCCAACATAATCCGCGACATCCTGCACCTCTGCCGGCTGGTAGGTGTGGGCGAGGATGACGGCGTTTTTTTTTCGTTTAAGGGTTTGAATATTTTGGATGAGCGGTGGCATGGCGGTTCTGCGTAGGCGCTCACTTGACATACGGTGAAAGAGAGCGCAGCCGGTCAACGATGCCGGGCATCACTTCAAGGACCGCGTCGATGTCCGCGTCCGCGGTATAGCGGCTCAGGCTGAAGCGGATCGAGCTGTGGGCGAGGGTGTAGGGAATGCCCATGGCCATCATGACGTGCGAGGGCTCGAGCGAGCCGCTCGTGCAGGCCGATCCGGACGACGCGGCGATTCCTTTCTCGTCAAGCAAGAGCAGGATGCCCTCGCCTTCGATGAATTCGAAGCTGATGTTGGTGGTATTGGGCAGCCGCAGGGCCTGGTCGCCGTTGAGGTGCGCGGCCTTGCACGTGGAAAGGAGCCCGGCCTCGAGTTTATCGCGCAGCTTTTTCACGCGGGTGTTTTCCTCTTCCATATGTTTCTGCGCGAGCTCGCAGGCCTTGCCGAGCCCCACGATGGATGCGACGTTTTCGGTGCCGGCGCGCATGCCGCGTTCCTGGTGCCCGCCTACGAGGAACGGCGACAGTTTTGTTCCGGCGCGAACGTACAGCGCGGCAACACCTTTCGGCGCATGGAGCTTGTGTCCGGAAAGCGACAGCATGTCAATTGAATTTTTCTTCATGTTAATGGGTATTTTCCCCACCGCCTGCACCGCGTCGGTGTGGAACACCGCGCCCTTGGCATGCGCCATTTCGGCAAGCTTTTCAACAGGGAACAGAACGCCGGTCTCGTTGTTCGCCCACATGAAGGTGAGGAGTGTGTCCCCGTCAAGGGGGCATGCGTCAAGCTGTTGGGTGTGCAGCAGCCCGCTGCCGTCAACGGCGATTTCCAGAACGTCGAAGCCGTCCGCCTTGAGGCCGTGGCACAGGGTCCGGATTGCCGGATGCTCGACCGTGGAGGTGATGACGCGCGAACGGCCCTTATGCGCCTTTGTAAAGCCGACCACGGCCATGCTGTCGCTCTCCGAGCCGCAGCTGGTGAAGAAAATCTCCTCGGAGTGCGCTCCGATGAGCGCGGCCACCTGCGCCCGCGCCGCGTCGACGTTGCGGCGCACCAGGCCGCCGAACCGGTGTATGCTCGACGGGTTGCCGTAGCGGTCCTTCAAGAACGGTAGCATCGCGTCGAGGACTTCGGGCGCGACGCTCGTGGTGGCGTTGTTGTCGAGATAGATGACTTTATCCGTAATTGACCTCGGAAAATTTTACCGGATAAAAATACATCTCCATGGTAGGGTTGATGTTAGAATTTTAAATGATGAAGATTGTAAAATAAATGTTGTCAATATGCTGGTCGAAGCTTCGGCTCTGGCCGGCGTTGAGAGGGGCTGTCGTTGGACTGTAGGGAATGCTGGCCTTACGTTACCGGCCGTCAACCACAATGCATTTATTCGATGTATTTTTACCGACGACAAATAAATGGCCTCTCGTTGATGGCAGTGTTGAGCGAGGGCCCAGTTGAAGCAGTTGCATGTGCGCCGTTTTTAGCGTACTTGAAATAGATGAGGTGGAAGTATAAATCTGGTTCCATGCACCTGTAAGCGTGTCCATTTGATATACAGGTTGAGGGCAAGTTAGTGTAATAGTGAGGCTATGCGCTAGATTTCTGTCTTTGTTAAACACGAGAAGATAACTTTTGTTATCGCTGCCAAAAAATGACCCTACCATAAAGCTTTGCTGCGACGAGGCAATAGACGTGATCAGCCGTTCAGTTGCTGGTACAGTCGCTAGCCCGGTCTCATTCGAGCAACCGGCGTAGCCTGTATCTATTGAGCTTTCGTGGTAAGTGCCGACACGTGTAAGCGACATAAGGGTCGGACCCATTATTTCCACTTGGGCGTTTATATTTTGGGCCCAATAATATATTGGAAATTTATTGTTATTGGGGTCAACCAATGCGTCGGTGTATCCGTCCGTTTGGTCTTGGGTATACGTATAATATATCAATCCTTTTGCGCCGTACACAATCGGTGCAAAGGCCTCAAACTGAAGGTTTGGCTGTGTAAGAGGGGCCATTCCGGTTATATCCGTGGAGTAAGGGAATGCCCAAAAGGTCATTCCTCGTTTGGCAGTTTCAGTACTGAATAGATCGAGGTTTTGAAAATAACGAGTCATCCCGTCCGGTTCATTATAACTTGTCCACACGCCTCCGCTTTGGAACGGGTAGTAATCAAAACTCGCGACTGAACTCCCGCTATTATCTAAATAATAGGTCACGTAATTGCAATAGTCGGACCATCCAAGTGGCGGGAAGTAACCATAATTACAAAAAGGTAAAAGGTTTGCCCACGTAATGTGATTTGGATCTTGGCTGCTGAATGCTGATACCCAATTAACAGCTCTAGTGAGTTCAGTGGTAGACCCAGGTTCGTCCCAGACAAAATATCCCATAACCGCATTTCGCGCAGCGGCAGAGAGCACGGCTCCACATGGATCGGTCTGCCCAAGATAATTTGCAACCACAGCAGGAACCGTTGTGGAAATGTTGCTTGCCAAATCTTTATAATACCTGTTATCTAAAATCATATAAGAAAGGCCCGGTACACTTGCTACACGATCCAGTTTATAGTGAATGCTTGGATATATTCCATTTCCCGGGCAGTCCTCAAAATTCCCGTCACTTCCAGCCATACCTCCCAAGGTGTTGAAATGTGCAGCCCTACAATCCGTCAGCCTCTGTTGGTCGGTCGCTGGAACACCAGTAAAATAGGGGTCCCACCATGTTCCTATTATAAACTGACTTTGTTTGGCTGCCCCAAAAACGTACGACGCAAACCAAAGAAACAGGCACGTTGCAATAGGTAAAATTGGGCATTTCATATTGTTTTCCTATGGAATTGACTTTGTGAAGTTAGTGAAAACGCGCAACCTGTGGAGCTTGTTAGTTTGAACAGGTAGCATGTTTTCTTCAATTTGAGCATGCCATTCTCAACTTAAATTGTATTTAAATCTACTGAATAGCGAAACCATATATGACTGCGCCTGGCGTATTAAGGGCCGCGCAATTTCCGGTGTTTGGAACAAATGCTGGGGCACCGACCCAACAGTTTGTTGCACCCGTTGCGTAGGCTGTAAGAACCATAGCATATATCCTATTGAATTGGTCAACACCAAAATGTTGTGCATCTTGGAGCACGATAAATCGATTACTTCCACCAGTGGTATTTATTGTGAATTCAAACCTGGTGTCGGAACAATTCATGACAAGGGTCACCTTTCCGTTAGTATCCGCAAAAGAAGGAACTGCAAGCGCAAATGCTATGCACAAGCACACGGCAATTTTTTTCAACATATAAACTCCTTTTCAATAGAATTTTATTTTTGGTTATATTTAAAAGACAGCAATGGCCTTATTAGTTCTGTTCTTTAATAATGAAAAAGATAAATACCCGGTTGGCAAGGCGCAAGAAAAAAGTTGATATAAGGCTTTTATCTTGTCAATGCCTTATACAGCATCGATCGCAAACTCGTGTCCCCGTCATACACGTCATACAGGAAATGCAGACGGTCGAACAGCTCGCTGGTATCTTTCTCCAGGTCGAGCAGGTATGTCATGGCCTTGTCGCCGAGGATGCGGCCGGGCCTGCACAGCGCGGGTTGAGAAAAGGACACATACACCCGGCAGGTGAGCGGCCGCAGTGCGTAAATGGAGCATGATCCGTTTTTGTCAAGCAGCGGGCACGGCCTGTTCATCTGGTAAAAGCTCGACAGCGCGACGTCGTACGGGTCGATGTCGCCCAGGGCCGCACGCTCTTTTACGTCTGATATCCGCAGCGCCACGGTCTTTTTGATATGATCAAGACATTCGACGTCGCCGCGAAGCGTTTTTATTATCCCCGCGATGTCGCTGGAGCGTTTCTTTTTCAGATAATCGGCTATATACTGCACCTCAAACGAATACGTGTCCTCGGGCCAGTGGTTGCAGCAGATGCCGCAGTTTTTTCCGCACCCGACCTTGAGCGGATGGCCGGCGAGCACTTTTTTCTGGTAGCACGCAAACAGGGAGAGGATTTCCCGATAACGGCGAATAAACCGTTTGTCAAGGCAGGAAAAATAATGGTGCTTTATTAATGATAAAAGCAAGTGCACGATTTGCTTCTCGATCATGAGCGCCGGTGTCGGGACAACCGGATTGGGCCGGCTCTGGACGGCTGTTTTTGCCGAAGTTCGGACGGATTTCTTTGGCATTACTTGGGAAGCCCTATGAAGAAGTTGCTGTAATGGAGGCCAAGGAGTAAGGCTATGGTAGGATCATACGTGAGAGGAGAGGAAACATTATCCCTGTTTTGAATCCACCGGTTGTGCAGGGCGAACCGCGCGTCAATGAAATTCTTGTAGTATCCTCCCACCTGCAGGCAGGCATCAAAGGTGTTCTCGACCGTGCCCGAGGGGAACTGCGGCTCGTTCCGGTAGCCGAGAATGTCGGGCCAGTTTGGGAATTTTACGGAGTCGTTCCATTTTGTTGACAAGCGGTTCTGGCCGCGGCGGCTGTAACTGAACCCCAGGGATCCGAGCCAGAAATTTCTTCCCGCCATCGCAAAAGACAGGGACAATGAATCGCAGTCATCGGAGGGAGAGCCGAGCCCGCTGCCGAGATACGTGTACCGCTCGCCGCTGGCCGTGTTCGCGTCCGAAACCGTGTACGTCCACCGCGAAACAAAACGGTATTCCAGCGACAACACATGCGGCAGGCGGAGGGGCAGAAAATCGTTCCAGAGCACGCCGAGGTCGGTGGCCCACATGTTTGGCTTGAGGTCGCCTGAGTCCTTGTTGTCAACCTGGATGTCGTCGATGAGGAACTGGCCGAGGAGGGAAACCTTGTCGGTGAACGGATGCAGGTCCCACTGGACGGCCTCCATGAGGTTACCTGTGCCCTCGCCGATGGTGTTGGTGACGAAGTAAACGGAGATGGGATTGACATATTGTAAATCAGGAATGCCGTTCCTCCTGCCGAACACCACGGACTCGGTGATCCCGACCGTGCCGAAACGGCCGAGCATAAAATTGAGCGAATGTGCCGTGAGGTATCTGGCAGCGCCTGTCGTGTCGCCGTCAAAGTTCATGGCGTACTGCGGGAAGGCCGCGAACAGGTGCCGGAATTCGAACACGGAAGAATGGAGCCCGAGCTCAACGCCGTCATAACTGTAGGGGTTGGCCGAAAGAATAAGGCTGCGGTCCGCAAAAGGCCCCCAGTTTCTGTTAAGCCGTCCCATGCGGAGAAACCCGTAGTCAAAATCATATTGCAGGTAGGCCTCCGAAAGACGGGCGCCGGCGCCCCGGTTTTTAATCCAGACATAACCGGGATCGTCAACGTACTTTGTATTTACATCCACCACTTGTCGGGCAAGAAAGCCGCGGAACCGGATGTCGTTGAGAAGCGAACCGGCCAGCGCGTAATTTTTGCCGTAAAAATCATTGGTGTTGAGCAGTGCCGTGGCCCCGGCAGGCTCCAGCATCCAGTGGTTTTCTGCAACGCGGTCGCTGTCGGGCCACATGCTTTTGTCAAGAAACTGGCCTGCCGGCTGTTTCAGGTCATCCCAGAACATGCTGCTCGGCGAGGATGAAACATACCCGAGCCTGCTCCCGAGCAAATAGTAGGGCAGGCGCCAGTTATCAAGCGGTTCGGCGGGAGTAAATACGGGTATCAGGATAGCGCCGAAAATGGCGCAGATAAAGGATGAGGATTTTTTTTGGGCGTTCATTTTTTCCCTATCAGCGGTTCTCCGCGGGTGCGCCCAGCGGATGGGTGGATCTTGCAACCATCGGTACCCGGCCGCACCCAGGAGAGGGGAGTGCCCAGGACCCCGCAGCCCCGCCAGGAGCGAAGAGGCCGCGGCCGAGGGAGACGAACCTTGGAAGTACCCGAAGGGTATACCTCTCCCCCGAAATTGCTAATTATTCGTCAATATGCCGTGTCCCTCTGAAAAATCACAAATAATGTCTTGAATAATATTTTAATGTCGAGCCAAATGCTCCACGAGTCGATGTATTTGAGGTCGAGCTGGACTATCTCGTTGAAGTCCTGAATCTTGTTGCGGCCGCTCACCTGCCACAGGCCCGTGAGGCCCGGCCGGATGCTCACCCTACGGTAATGCCACTTCTGATAACCGCTCACTTCGTCGGGCGTGGGAGGCCGCGTGCCCACGAGCGACATGTCGCCGCTGAATACATTGAGGAATTGCGGCAATTCATCGAGCGAAAACCGGCGCATGAACCGGCCGATGCCGGTGACGCGAGGGTCGTCGCGCATCTTGAAGACGGCGCCGGAAAGTTCGTTTTTGTCAAGAAGCAGCGGCTTCCGCTGTTCCGCGTCCGCGGTCATGGAACGGAATTTGTAAAGGAGGAACCGTTTCCCGTTGCGGCCTACGCGCATCTGGGTGAAGAACACGGGGCCCGGCGAGGAAAGCTTGATGGCGAGGGCGAGGACCGGGTAACATAACGCCAGGATGAAAATGCCGGCGAGCGAGCCCGCGATATCGAAAATGCGCTTGAAGAGCAGCTGATCGGGATCGAGCTCCACGGTGTGCGATATGAGTGAGGGGCGTTCCATGAACTTATGATAGTTCCAGCTTGCAAAGCGCGTTGAGTCGAGGATGTTGAGGAAAACACGGGCGGGCCTGCCCATTTCCTCGCAGATTTGGAGATATGGATCGATGATGAACCCGTTTTTCGTCACCTGGCGGGGTATGGAGAAAAACACCTCTTCTACATAGTTTTTCTTGAGTATGTCTTCGAAATGCGCGGGGGTCGTTTTCAAATCGAGCTTCAAGATGATGCGAAACCCCCGCTCTGGGTGCGTCCAGAGGTCATGATACATTTGGGAGGCCTGCCTGCCCCTTCCGAACAGGATGATGGGCGAGATGTTCCGGTTATGGCGCCGCAATTGGGAGAAAAACTGTTTGATCACGAGTTTTTCCCCGGCGATGAAGAGAAACGCTGCGGCCGCAAAGACAAGATACAGCGTCCGGCTGTTGTAACGGTCGGGCATCAGGTATAAAATTGAAGCGCCGAGCACGCCCGCGCTCATGAAAATGGCGAAGATGCGGCCGAACAGATGGTCCATTGAGTTGAACTGCAGGGCGGAAAAAAGCTGACGTGTCCACGCGAAATACAGGTAAAACCCGAGGAACCCGATGAACATGAACCAGTAGTTGAGCAGCTCGGCCAACGATTTGTACTGGGCGACAATGGTGTGCGACAGTAAAAAAGCGGCGAAAATAAGGCCGCAATCGATCACCGCGATGGCCTGTTTTACAAATGATGGATGTTCCTTGAGCATCAGCCGTTTTCCATTCCCCAGCTACCGCTTTAAAAATTCCCGGGAATTGACAAACCGTTCCACACTGCTTTGCAGTGCCTCCCTGGTGCCGGCATTGACGATGAAAATCCATTTTACGCCGGACGGTCGCGCAACAAGCTCCTCCTGCACAAGCATCCGTTGCCGCAGCTGCGGCTCGGGCAAGCCGGTTTTGGCGGCGATGCGCGCAAGGCGCAGTGGCGCCGGCGCATCGACCCACATGCAGCAATCGAACCAGTCTTCAATACGCCACAGGGAAATGAGCGCCGCATCGAGAATGCTCGGCCCCGGCCGGTCAAAAACGCAATCCCGCAACCGCCGTACGAGCCGCGGGTGCACGATGGTATTGAGGTTTTGCATGGCCGCGGCGGACGCAAACGCCGTCACACCGAGCGCGGCAAAGTCGATGGTGCCTCTTTTGTCAACCGACGGCCCGAACACGCCCGCAAGCTCCTCCCTGATGCGGGAATCGTTTTTCATGAGCAGCTTGGCTTCAGCATCCGCGTCGATGATCCGCATACCGGTGAGTTCCGCGCACATTCCGGCGCAGACGGACTTGCCAGACCCCATGTATCCCGCGATGCCGATGCGGACCGGGGCGGTGTTATGGTGCGGCATGATTTTTGGTGATGGTCACCCGGTTGCCTTTCTGGTTGAAAACGACGCTGTCGGCGTAGTTTCTCACTATGTAAATGCCACGGCCGCAGTCCTTGATGAGGTTCTCGGGCAGGGTTGGGTCGGGGACCTTCGCGGGGTCGAACCCCTCCCCTTCGTCCATGATCGAGACGACGATCTTGTTTTTATCTATCGTATGTCCCACCACGACCTTCTTGGAATGGTCCCCCTTGTTGCCGTGGTAGATGGCATTTGCGAACAGCTCGGTGAGCATGATTTTCATCTTTCTGATGATGTCATCGGCGTAGCCGAGCGAATCCATGGCGCTCAGAATGATGGAGGTTGCCCGGTCCATGTCCTCGAAATAGCTGATGAACTGCAGGTACACGGAGTCGTTCTCCCTGAACCCGAGTTTTTCCTTGAGCAGGTTCTTGCGCGACTGCGTGAGCAATTCTAAGGCAAGCACCGTAATGTCGTCTCCGAAGGCGCCTCGGATTTGTGCCGATTGGTACAGTGTTTCGAGTTGCCGGGTAAACTGGCGCGGCGAATCTGTTTTCACTGCCTTGAGCATTTCTGCCTCGAGGATCTTGCGGCCCGCTAGGTCGTTCATTCCGGAAAACAAACTGTAAATCCCGTCGGTAAAGAACAGCAGCCAGTCGCCCGAACTAAGGTAAAGACTTTTCTCTTCGAACGGGCCGTTTTCGAACAGGCCCATGCACACGCCCGTGGATTTCATCGGCTCGAGTGCGCCGCCGGCCCTGCGGTAGATGATGGGATACGGGTGGGCCGCGTTGCAATAGGTGAGCCTGTTGTCGTGCAGATCAAGATAGGCAACGAGCGCGGTGATGAAACAGTCCACCGCGACCGTACGGACCAGTTCCTCGTTCACCCGCTCGATGACGGCGCGCGGCGAGGTGACGAGCCGCAGGTGGTTGGCAAAAGAGACTTTTGCCAGGGACGCGAGCAGTGCCGCCGGAACGCCGCTGCTCGCGACGTCGAAAATGACGACGGCAAGGAGGTCGTTACTGAGCTGTACCACGTCAAAGATATCGCCGCCGAGCTGCCGGGAGGGAAGATAAAGGGACGAAAGCTCGACGCCGTCCACCGTGGGCAGGCGACGGGGTACCAAGGCGGTCTGGACCTTGCGCGCGAGCTCAAGCTCTTCATCTCGTTGCTCGGCAGCGTTAGTACCGGCACCTGATGCGGCCGCGGTCAAAGCGGTGTTTTTTTCGGACTTTTTCATGGAAATTTCTTGAACCGCATTTAAATGAATATTGACAAATCGCGAAGGCGTAAAGTCAGGTAAATAAATTATAAATTGATTCGCGGGGAATGTCTATATATAATATTCGGATAAAAAAGCTGTAAGAGGGAAAAGGGGAAGGGGATACAAATCAAACAACTGTTGTTTGCTGATGATTTAGCAGCGAACAATCATTTCAGTCCTCCTTTTAATGCAAAAATAAGCCGTTTAAATTTCGATCTGAACCCCAATCTCAATCACCCTGTTCGGCGGTATGCAGAAAAATTTTGATGCGTCGCACGCGTTGCGGGAAAGAAACGCGAACACACCCTTAGACCAGCCGCGTAAGGGCCCGGCTTTGCTTGACGAAAGAAGAGTCTCCCGTCCCAGAAAATAAGTGGTGTCCATTGGTTCGAACGCCAGGCCTGGCAGCTGCGCCCGTGAAAGCGCGGCCGGAATATCGGGAGTCTCACTGAACCCGTAGTACACGGTGAGCCAATAAAACCCGTCTCCCAAATCGTCGACCTTGAAGCGGTCCTCGTCCTTGACACGTGGGATATCTTTGGTGATCACGGTCAGAATGACGACCTTGTCATGAAGAATTTTGTTGTGTTTGAAATTGTGTAAAAGCGTCCGGGGCACGCCGGAAGGGCTCCCCGCAAGGAAAACCGAAATGCCCGGCACCCGTATCGGTTTTTGCGCCACGACGTCAGCGATGAAATCCTTCATCGAAATGGCGGCGGTCGTGATTTGGCCGCGAAGCATTCTGCGGCCCCTGCTCCAGATCATCATGACGACATAGGTGCCGAAAGCTACGACGAGGGATATCCAGCCGCCATCGGGTATCTTCATAAAATTGGCCGAGAAAAACGAGAAGTCAAAGAACAGGAACACGGCGGCAATGCCGCATGAGGCGAACAGGTTCCATTTCCAGAGGCGCCTCATGGCGAAAAACAGCATGACGGTGGTGAACAGCATGGTGGTGGAAACTGCAACGCCGTAGGCGCCCGCAAGGTTGTCCGATTTGAGGAACACCAGCACGAGAATAATTGTTCCCGCGCAAAGAAGCCCGTTCATCACCGGAACATACACCTGGCCGATCTGGATGTTCGACGTATGGATTATCGCCAGACGAGGAAAAAATCCCAGTTGTACCGACTGCCGCGCAAGAGAAAAGACACCCGAAATGCATGCCTGCGACGCGATAACAGTTGCCGCAGTCGCTAGCACCACAAGAGGAATAAGCGCCCACTCAGGCGCGATCCGGTAAAAAAGATTGTCGGTAAGCGTCGGGTTACGCAACAGGAAGGCGCCTTGTCCGAAGTAGTTGAGGACGAGTGCCGGGAACACGATGTAAAACCAGCCGGCCCTTATAGGGCTTTTTCCGAAATGCCCGATGTCGGCATAGAGCGCCTCTCCGCCTGTAAGGACAAGAAAGACCGTTCCAAGGGTGAAAAATCCATGCAGCCGATTGTGCATGAAAAACGGTATTGCATAACCAGGATTTACCGCAGTGAGCACCACCGGATTGGCGGACAAAGAGAACAACCCGAGTATGCCGATTACCGCAAACCACAAGAACATGACAGGACCGAAAACCTTGCCGATGGTTCCGCTTCCATGTCTCTGGAACCAGAACAGCAGCACAAGAATGACGAGTGAAATAGGAACGACGAGAAACCCGAGTCGAGGCAGCGGCGTCGTGAGGCCCTCCACCGCGCTGAGAACGGAGATCACCGGTGTGATGAGAGCATCGCCGTAGAGCAGCGATGCGCCGAAAAGGCCGAGGATTAAAACAGCGCCGCCGGCGGCAGCCGTTTTTTTGCTTGCTTTTATAAGAAGCGTCATGAGGGCGAGTACGCCGCCTTCACCGTTATTGTCGGCCCTGAGCACGATCAGCAGGTATTTAATGGTTATGAGAACGAGCAGCGACCAGAAGATGAGCGACAACAGGCCGAGGACGTTTTCGCTTGTCACCGGAAGCGCCCGCGGGCCGTCAAAGCAGATGCGGAGGCCGTACAAAGGGCTCGTGCCGATGTCGCCGTATACAACGCCAAGGGCCGCGATGACGATACCGACGGTCAATTTTTTTACGGGAGAGAACCCGGCCGATTCCATAGAGTTGAGAGTTAAATTAATAGTTACCGACGATAAATCAAAATGAATGGTGACGACAAAAGGCAGGCAAGGGGAATAACTTGCGGAACCTGATTATTTAATATAGTAAAGGCATAATATTCTTAGGTCCGGCGGTTGAGGACATCAAGGAGCGGCATTCGGTAGCCCACTCCTGATTCCGTAACAAAGAGTTCCGGTGACGCAGGGTCGATTTCCAGCTTCTTTCGCAGTTGCGCCATGTGAACGCGCAGATTCTGTGTCTCTTCGCTGCGGTACGGCCCCCACAGTTCTTTCATAAGGTGCCGGTGCGTGAGCACCATGCCGGCGTTTTTAATGAATTGGAGGAGAAGCGTGTATTCCGTGGCCGTGAGCTTTACTTCCGCGTCGCCGTTTTTCACGATGCGTTTTACCAAATCGACATAAAGATTTCCGTTCCGAAACTCCCGTATTTCCGCTTTGCCGCGACTGCTGCGGCGCAGGCAAGCTGCCAGGCGGGCGATGAGCTCTCCCGTGCCGAACGGCTTGGTGACGTAGTCGTCCGCGCCCGCCTCCAACGCCGCCACCTTTTCATTTTCCTCCGCGCGAACCGAGAGAATGATGATCGGCACCGTGCTCCATTCACGAATTTTCGAAAGCACCTGTCGCCCATCCATGTCGGGCAGGCCGAGATCCAGAATGACGGCATCGGGCCGACCCGACGCTGCCTGATAAATGCCGTCTTTTCCCGTGGGGGCCTCGATGATGCCATACCCGTTTGCCGAAAGCGTGAGCCGCAACAGCCGCCTGATGGCAAGCTCGTCGTCGATGATAAGAATCGAGGCGCCAGCCATCAGTTCGCTCCATCAGAAGAGGTTGTTTTCTGGTTCAGGGGGAGCCTTATGACGAACCGCGCGCCGCCCTCGGGCCGGTTCTGCGCCTCTACGGTGCCGCCGTGTGCCTCAACGAAACCCTTGACAATCGACAATCCCAATCCAGTCCCTCCCGGTTTCGCACCGGGGACGCGGTAGAATTTGTCGAAAATACGACCGAGCGATTCCGGGGCGAGGCCGGGCCCCTCGTCTTCGACCGCGAACACTGCTGCGCCGTGTTCGGCGTGAACGTCGAGCATGATCCTCGTTTTGTCCGGCGTATACTGTGCCGCGTTCAACACGATATTCATGAGGGCTTGCTCGATGAGCGAGGTGTCGAGTTTTACCAAAGGCATATCGGCATGAACGTTGATTTCTATCCTATGGTTTTTCATCTCGTCCCGGAGGTTTTTGAAAACGGCGTTGACGAGGTCATGAGCGTCGCACCAATCCCAGTTGAGCTTTATCGCGCCTGATTCAAGCCGTGACATATCAAGGAGATTTTCAACCAGGCGGTTAAGCCGCGCAGCCGCAGCCTGCAGGTCGTCCAAAAGAGCGGTTCGTGTTTCTTTATTTGCCGAGGTAACAGGGTCGAGGAGGCCGCTTGACGCGCCGGTAATGGTCGCGAGCGGCGTGCGCAGTTCATGGGAGACCGAATTAAGCAGGGTTCTGCCGAAACGGTCCGCCCTTAGATTGATCCTTTCGAGGGAGAGCCCAATTTGTTGGAGAAACATCTGCAACAAGCCTTCGTTGTCGAAATCCAATTCGCGTCCCGCGCTCGTGTCGAGCCCGACAACGCCGAGGCAGCTGCCCTGCACCAGGAGCGGATAGTACCGCGCCCGGGCAAACGGCAGGGTGCCGGTGCCGCGGCCCGCGGGCTTTTTATTTTTAAAAACCCATTCAGCGACGCTCCATTCCTTGATCGAGTCGGGTTTAAAACTGCTGGCTTGGAGCGGTTCCCTCAGGAGGTCATTCGCCGGCCCGGAAAGAAAGCCGGTCACCGGTGTGCCGAAAAACGAACCGAGGTGGGTCATGCCGCCGGCCACTGCTTCGTCAACCGACTCAACCGATAACAGCTCCTTTACAAGCGCGTATAGTGCCGCCGTGTGGCGTTCCCTTCGCCGCACCATGGAATCACGGGCGCGGACGCGGGAGGTGAGGGTGCCGGCGACCAGGGCGATGATGAAATAGAGCAGCAGCAAGAGGACATCGGAGGGATGCGCAATAGAAAAGGTAAACCGCGGAGGAATAAAGAAGAAATCCCACAGAACCGCGCTGAAAGCGGCGGCCGTCAGAACCGGCCCTCTGCCCGCGAAGAGGGAGAGAACCGCAATGACAAAAAGGAAAAACATGCCGATGGAGCGGTAATCAACGTACGTCGAAAGAAAAAAACATGCCGCGGCAGCACAGAGCGCTACGGCGCACGAAATCGCGTATTGGTTCGCGGACGAGCGCAGCTTGAGAACATCTGACACGGTCTTCGGAGCGCTTCCGGCCGCTCCGCTATCGCCCTGCACCACGTAAATGTCGATGCCGCCGCTTTCCCGGATAAGCCGGTTGACGAGCGAGCCGCCGCGGAAATAATCGAAGAAGGAGCTGGTCATCGACTTTCCCACCACGATCTGGGTCACGTTGTTCTGGCGGGCCGCGCGCAAAAGCGCCTTGACAATGTCGTCATCGCTCGTGGTGACCAGAGAGGCGCCCAGCTCCTGCGCCAGGCCGATGTTTTTTTTCAGTCGTTTTTCCTCGGCTGCCGAAAGCACGCTTGCCGTCTGCACCGAAACCGCGATCCAGGGCGCCTCCATGGTCGCGGCGATGCGCCGCGTCCACCTGATCAACTGCTCTGAATACGGGCTCGGCCCGATCGCGACCATCAGCCGTTCAACGGTTTTCCACGGCCCGCTGATGCGGTGCTCCCGCATGTAATCTTTCAACTGCAGGTTCACACGTCGGGCCGTGGCGCGCAACGCGATTTCGCGCAGCGCCGTGAGGGTTCCCCTTTGGAAGAAGTTGGCGATTGCGGCGGCGGAGCGGTCGGCCGTGTAGACTTTTCCCTCAGACAGGCGGCGCAGGAGGTCGTCGGGCGAAAGATCGATCAGCTCGATTTCGTCAGCGGCGTCAAGGATACTGTCGGGGACGGTTTCGCGCACTTCGACGCCGCTGATCTGCTTCACCGTGTCCACGAGGCTTTCAACGTGCTGCACGTTGAGCGTTGAGTAAACGTTTATCCCATTGTCAAGGAGCTCGGCAACGTCCTGATGCCGCTTTTGGTGCCGCGTCCCCTCGGCATTGGTATGCGCGAGCTCGTCCACAAGAACGCAGGCGGGTTTTCTGCGGAGAATGCCGTCGAGGTCCATTTCCTGAATTTCGGTTCCACGGTACCGCACGATGATGCGCGGCAATACATCCAGTCCCGCAAGCAGCGCCTCGGTTTCTTTGCGGCCGTGGGTTTCAATGAAACCGGCGAGCACGTACGTGCCCCGCGCCTTGAGTTCATGGGCGGCCTGAAGCATGGCATAGGTTTTCCCCACGCCCGCGGACATGCCGAAAAATAGTTTCAGCTTTCCCCGCTTTTGCGCGCGTTCGCTGGCCTGGACGCTGGCGAGCATGGCGTCGGGATCGGGGCGTTCCGGTTCGCTCGTCATGGACAAGAGCCTCCCAGAGAGAAAATCAACAGGACAAGAGCCCCCTTGAATGCAAGATCGTGATCCATCAGTTTTCCCGCGATAACAACACCTTTCAGAAAATAATTGTCAGCAACGGCCACCACTTTGATTTTTCCTACTTCGTAAAGTTTACCTTTTGGATTTGTGCGGTAGACGGACAGGGTGTCATTGACCGTGATATTTTTTCTCATCGCCGTCGAATCGCTCCCGAAAAGGCACAATGGTGTTCCGGCCTCGTTTTCGGGAAAAATGGGCGCGGCATTGCTCAAGAATGGTAAGAAAAGAAAAGTGCTTGCGATTGACGCAAGGTATGCTGCAAGAAATTTCATGATGACCTCCTTATCGCTTTGTCAATGAATCAAGAGCAAGGTTTAGTTTCAGGACATTGTCCCGCCGTTGGCCGAGAAAACCGAACTGCGGCGATTCGATTGAACGTTCCACCAGCGAATCGAGCGCGGCCTTATGTGCCGGATCGAGGCGGCGCTCGCGGGCGATTTCGTCTAATTGCAGCCGCGCCGCCTCCGGGCTTATGTCCGGATCAAGGCCGCTTGCGGAGAAAAACAGCATGTCCTGCGGGACCGGAATGCCTGTTCCGATATTGTAAACTCTTCGAAAATCTTTTTCGCGCGCCGAAACGAAGTTTTTCAATTGCATGCTGATGGCTGCCAGATTGCTTCCGCCGGACGGGAGGGGATTGTAGTCGACGGCCGAGGGACGCGAGCGGAAATATTTGTGATCCGTAAACTGCTGACCGATGAGCGCTGATCCTGTTACCGTCCCGCCGGAACGAATCATGCTTCCTGATGCCTGATACGGGAATGCAAGCCGGACAATTCCTGCGACGGCCAATGGATAAAGGATTCCGGTGAGTAAAGTCAAAACGAGGAATATGCGGACCGATTGTGTGAATTGTTTCATGGCGACACCTACACGATATGAAACAGCGATAGAAGAATATCGATCAGTTTGATGCCGATAAATGGGAGAACAATTCCGCCCAGACCATATACCAGCAGGTTGTGAGCAAGGATCCCGGCAGCGGGCCGGGGCCGGTAGTCCACACCCCGAAGCGCCAGCGGAATGAGCGCGACAATGATCAGGGCGTTAAAGATGACCGCACTCAGAATCGCGCTTTCCGGAGAAGCAAGTCTCATGATGTTGAGCGCGTCAAGCGGGCCGGGATGGCCCGCCGAGGCGAAAAAACCGCCGAACAGCGCGGGGATGATGGCGAAATATTTAGCAACGTCATTGGCGATGCTGAACGTGGTGAGCGAGCCGCGCGTGATGAGGAGCTGCTTGCCGATCTCCACGATTTCGAGGAGCTTGGTGGGGTTGCTGTCGAGATCGACCATGTTGCCCGCCTCGCGCGCCGCCTGGGTGCCGGAGTTCATGGTCACGCCGACATCGGCCTGCGCGAGCGCGGGAGCGTCGTTGGTGCCGTCGCCGATCATCGCGACCAGGTGCCCCGTTGCCTGCTCCTCGCGGATGCGGGCGAGCTTGGTTTCGGGGCTGGCCTCGGCGAGAAAATCATCGACCCCGGCCTCGGCCGCGATCGCTGCGGCGGTGAGCGGATTGTCGCCGGTGATCATCACGGTCTTGATGCCGCTCTCCCGGAGCCGCGCGAACCGCTCCCTGATGCCGCCCTTGACAACGTCCTTGAGCACGATGACGCCGAGCGCCCGGTTGTCCTCCGCCACCACGAGGGGCGTGCCGCCCTGCCTCGCCACCGCATCGGCGATGTTGAAGATCGGCAGCGGATACAGCCCGTCCTGCGCATAGATGAAATCGAGGATGGCGTCCGACGAGCCTTTCCGGATGCGGCGGACGCTGCCGCTTGACGGATTAGGAATGTCCACGCCGCTCATCCTGGTGCGGGCGGAAAAGGGGACGAAGCGCGCGCCGGTGGCCGCGATGTCGCGCGAGCGGAGGTTGAACTCCCTTTTGGCAAGCACCACGATGGAACGGCCTTCCGGCGTCTCGTCGGCGAGCGAGGCCAGCTGGGCGGCGTCCGCGAGACGGTCCACGGTGACGCCGGGCCCGGGCAAAAATTGCGTCGCCATGCGGTTGCCGATGGTGATGGTTCCGGTCTTGTCAAGCAGCAGCACGTCCACGTCGCCGGCCGCCTCGATGGCCCTGCCGCTGGTGGCGAGCACGTTGTGGCCGAGGAGCCGGTTCATACCGCTGATGGCGATGGCGCTGAGCAGGCCGCCGATAGTGGTGGGGATCAGGCACACGAGCAATGAAACGAGCATTGGCACCGACAGCCGCGCGGCCTGCAACTGCCCCGTGGAAAAACCGATGTAATGTGAAAAAGCCGGCAGGGTCATCACCACGACGAGAAACACGAGCGACAGGCTTGACAAAAGAATGGAAAGCGCGATTTCGTTGGGCGTTTTCTGGCGCGCCGCCCCCTCCACGAGCGCGATCATGCGGTCGAGGAACGAATCACCCAGGGCGGCCGTCACGCGGATCACGATGCGGTCGCTGATCACCCGCGTGCCGCCCGTCACCGCGCTGCGGTCGCCGCCGCTCTCGCGGATGACCGGCGCGCTCTCGCCGGTCATTGCCGATTCGTCAACGCTGGCCACGCCCTCGACCACCTCGCCGTCGGAGGGGATGATGTCGCCCGCCTCGCAGACGACAATGTCGCCGGGCGCAAGCTCCGATGCGTTGACGCGCCGTTCCGATTTGTCTTCAAGTTTCCGCGCAACGGTGTGTGTCCGGCTCTTCCTGAGCTCGGCGGCCTGGGCCTTGCCGCGGCCCTCGGCAATCGCTTCGGCGAAGTTGGCGAAAAGCACGGTGAACCACAGCCAGAGGGATATCTCCAGGCTGAAAACCGCACTCCCATGATGGCGGAAATCCTGGATCGTCGAGAGCGTTGAAAGCAGTGCGCCGACCGCCACGATAAAGATGACCGGGTTTTTCGCGAGCGCCGCGGGATTGCATTTACGGATGGCATCGGCTGCGGCGGCCTTGACGATGGCAATGCTGAAGCCCCTGGTGTTCTGGGGGGAAGCGGCCATTTTAAATCCCCCTTCCCGCAACAAGGAGAAAATGCTCGAGAATGGGCCCCAGCGAAAGCGCGGGAAAAAAGTTCAGCGCGCCTATGATGATCACGGTCCCGATGAGAAGGACGGCAAACATCGCCCCGTCGGTGGGAAAGGTCCCGGCGGAAGGCGGCACGGTTTTTTTTGACGAAAGGTGTCCGGCAACGGCGAGCATCGGGATTATCACCGAATACCTGCCCAGCAGCATCGCGGCCGCGCCGATCAGGTCGTAAAAAAAGGTGTTTGCGTTGAGCCCGGCAAAGGCGCTGCCGTTGTTGTTTGCCATCGACGAGAACGCGTACAGGATTTCCCCGAAACCGTGGGTGCCGCTTGTTGACAGACCGGAAAGTCCGGCGCGCGTCAAGCAGGCGGCGGCGGTGAAAAAAAGCACTACGATGGACGACAGCAGAACGGCGATCACCGACATCTTTACTTCAAAGGAATCTATTTTTTTCCCCAGGTATTCGGGCGTTCTGCCCACCATGAGGCCCGCGATGAATACCGCCAGGATGACATACGCGATCATGCCGTACATCCCGGAGCCGACCCCGCCGAAAATCACCTCGCCGACCATGAGGTTGAACATCGCGACCATGCCGGCAAGCGGCGAAAGGCTTTCGTGCATCGCATTGACCGATCCGTTCGATGCCGCGGTCGTCGCGGTCGACCAGATCACGCTGTTCGTGACGCCGAACCGGAGTTCTTTTCCTTCGAGGGAACCCGAAGCGCCCAGAACCGGATTGCGGGCATGTTCGGCATAGAGGGAAAGGCTGAGCCCTCCTGCAAAGAGCACCGCCATGACGATGAACAGCACCCATCCTTGGCGTTTTGCGCCGATCATCTTGCCGAAGGTAAAGGTGAGGGCTGCCGGAATGAGCAAGAGCGAAAGCATTTCCAGAAAGTTGGACAGCGGCGTCGGGTTTTCGAACGGATGCGCGCTGTTGGCGTTGAAGAAGCCGCCGCCGTTGGTGCCGAGCTGCTTTATCGCTATCTGGGAAGCGGCAGGGCCGAGGGGTATTGTCTGGGGCCTTCCTTCGAGCGTCGTCGCCGTCACATACGGCGAAAAGGTCTGCACGACGCCTTGACCGGCAAGAATTATCGCAAGAACAATGGAGAGCGGGAGCAGGATATACAATGTGGAACGGACGAGATCAGTCCAGAAATTGCCGATGGTTTTCGTCGAAATGCGTGAGAGTCCGCGCGCGAGTGCGGCAAAAACCGCGATGCCGGTCGCCGCGCTGAGAAAATTCTGTACTGTCAATCCCGCCATTTGCACCAGGTAAGAAAGCGTCGTTTCCCCTGCGTAAGCCTGCCAATTGGTGTTGGTCATGAAACTCACCGCCGTGTTGACCGCAAGCGGCCAGGTGACCGCGGGCAGATGCTGCGGGTTCAGGGGAAGGCGACCTTGCAAAATCTGCAAAAGAAAAACCGTTATAAAGCCGAGGCCATTGAAAATCAGGAGCGCTCCGCAATATTCCTTCCAATTCATCTCCGTTTCCGGATTTATTCCCGAGAGGCGGTAAATAACTTTTTCAACCGGCATCAATAAAAAAGATAAAAAACTCTTTTGACCTGAAAGAACCCTTGCCATGAAAGCACCCAGCGGCGGCGTGAGGGCCGTAAGAAGGCCGAGGTACACGATGATCTGTAGCCAATCGTTTACATGCATGAAATTATCCTTTAAAATTTTTCCGGACGTATAATGGCGTAGGCAAGGTAGAAAAGCAGTAAAATCGCCGCGATCCCCGCGATTATAAGGTCAATTTGCATCAGGCACGCCTTTTTCGGAAGTTAAAATCATTAGATACGAAAACGCAATAATCAGACCACTAAAATTATGGAAGGAAATGTAAAGAGAACATAAAAAGGGGAAGTAATGGTATAAAAAAAATATAAAGAAATTTGAACTCCGACGAACGGCAATTCCCAATTGCGGGAAAACATTCGAAATCTTGAGAAAATATTGAGTATCGGTTCCAATAGCGCGGATTGGAAATCGGATGTGCAGGCGCCCGGTGATCAAACAGGCAATTAATTTGCGCCGCAGTACTTTATAATGGTAATTTACCTTACCTATAACTCTTTATCAACTCTTCGCTCTTGACTCTCAACTGTTTTATCCTCCCAGCCACAATTTTCTATCCAGACTCCGGTACTGGATGCCCTCCGCGATGTGACTTGAACCGATCGTTTCCTTTCCGTCAAGGTCCGCTATCGTTCTCGCCACCTTGAGGATCCGGTCGTAGGCGCGGGCGGAGAGCCCGAGCTTCTCCACCGCGTTCTTGAGCAGCGTCTCGCACGCGGCGTCGAGGCCGCAATGGGCGCGGATGTGCCTTGATTCCATGTGCGCGTTGCAGAAGATTTTCTTTTCGTCTTTAAAACGGTCGAGCTGCACGGCGCGTGCCGCCTTCACCTTTTCCCGCAGCGTTGCCGAATCTTCACCCGGCGTTTTTGCCGCAAGCTCCTCGTAACTCAGCGCCGGAACCTCCACGTGGATGTCTATTCTGTCAAGGAGCGGGCCCGAAATCCTCGACATGTACTTTTGGATCTGTTCGGGCCTGCACGAGCAGTCGTGCCGCGGGTCGGAATAATACCCGCACGGGCAGGGGTTCATGGCCGCGGCGAGCATGAAGCGGGCAGGGTACGACAGCGACGTGAGCGCGCGGGAAATCGTCACCTTGCCGTCCTCGAGGGGCTGCCGTAAATTTTCCAGCACGTTTTTTGTAAATTCCGGCAGCTCGTCCAGGAACAAGACGCCGTGATGGCTCAGGCTCACCTCGCCGGGCCGCGGGTACGAGCCGCCGCCGATGAGTCCGGCGTCCGAAACGGTATGGTGCGGGGAGCGGAACGGCCGCGTGGCGACCAGCGGCGTGTTTTTGTCAAGCAGGCCGGCCACGGAATGGATCTTGGTGGTCTCGAGCGCCTCGTCGAGCGACAGGTCGGGAAGAATTGTTGGCAGCCTCCGCGCGAGCATGGTTTTTCCCGAGCCGGGCGGGCCGATCATCATGATGTTGTGTCCGCCGGCGGCCGCGACGAGCAGCGCGCGCTTGATGTGCTCCTGCCCCTTAACGTCCTTGAAATCGATGCTGTATTTCCGCGCCGTGTTGAACAGCGCCTTGAGGTCGGTGATAAACGGTTCAATGGCCTTTGCGCCCGAAAGAAAATCGAGCGCCTCCGTGAGCGTTGACACCGGGTGAATGTTCACGCCCTCGGCGACCGCGGCCTCCTCCGCGCACTCGCGGGGCACGACCATGCCCTTGAACCCGAGCTCGCGCGCGCAGATGGCCATCGAAAGCATGCCCTTGATGTGCCTGACACCGCCATCGAGCGACAGCTCTCCCGCGATGATATAGTCCTGCGCCGACGAAATCTCTGCCTGTCCCGAGGCCATGAGCAGGCCGATCGCGATGGGCAGATCGAACGCCGAGCCCTCTTTTTTCACGTCGGCAGGCGCCATGTTGATGGTGATTTTCTTTACCGGGTACTCGAACCCGCAGTTTTTGATGGCGGACGCCACGCGCTCGCGGCTCTCCCGCACCGCGCCGTCGGGCAGGCCAACGATGGTGAAGCTCGGAATCATGTCCGTGAGGTCGGCCTCGATGCCGATCTCATACGCGTCGATGCCCATCACGGCCATGGAACGGAGCTTGGCAAGCATGATAATCCTTTTCCTGTTACTTTTTCCGCTTTTTTTGTGTAAAATATGAAAGAGAAATATGGTTTGGGGGGCGGGAATACGGAAAGATAAAAGTAAAAACAGGATTCAACCCAATTGAAAAGGAGAAATTATGGACAGCAATCAGGTGGACAAAATCGTCGCGGCGATCTTGACAGAGGCTTATTTCACCGCAAAACAAAACGAGGACTGGGACGAGGCCCAGATCATGAAGCAGGTGGAGGAGGTGTTCAAGAGCCTCAAGGAAATGATCGCCGGCAATTGATCGGGAGAAAGGTCACCCTCGAGCCGTTCATGGCGCCGAAGGGCAGCGCGGTTGATTGGTGGAAAAAAATGCCGCGATCCGGCTGTTACCGTACTACCGGCACTGTCACGGCCTGTTCCAATCCATCGCATTCCATTCTGATAAATAAAATCCCCTTTGCCTTCTCGGGCGGCTTGATCATGATGCTTTCCGATCGAATGTCCTGATCAATCCTGGCGATCAACCTGCCCGACGGGTCAAAAATGCTAATCCTGCCATGGCCCGCCTGGTCGACGCGACGCCCGAAATCAATGATCAATCCATCATGGATGGTTTTAACGGAGACCCTTCGAATCGATTGCCTTGTCAATAAAGAGCCCGCGCCGGTCTGGTACCTTGCAAACCCCGTCACCACGCTTTTGCCCGCATCAAGTCCGCCGGGGAGGACAAATGAAATCGCGGTTGTTGACGTTTGCGCATTCCACGTCTCGCCGCTGCCGTACAGCCTTGCATTTACCGATACCAGCACCGTACACGCTGCGTTGACCGGGTTGGACACGGAAATTTCAACCGAATCCTTGGTTTCCCGCACAAACATCGCGCAAGGACTGCCGGCTGAAACGGTAAGAGAATCTGAAAGTTTTATGCCGCCGGCAGCGTAAAAGACAATGCCGGTTGCCGCGAGGCTTTCATTGCGGACAGCCTGCAGCGTCGTGGTGTTCGCAAGCACCTTGCAGGGAACGCCGTTTTTGACGTACGCGTCAAGGCTGTCAACGCCGATGCCCGGAATCACCACGTACGCGCATGAAGCGTTGGCCGGCGCAGTACCGTGATCGAACCAGAGGCTGAAAACCGTGTCGGTTATTGCCGCGGCCGATTCGCTGGCATTGATGCCCAGCCACGACCCGGTCTGCAGGTTGTTCTGAATCGTCAAGCTGTCGGAAGGCGCCAGTATTGCGTAGCCGACGCTGTCGTGATGCACCCACGAGTCGGCCCCGATCCTGCGGCCGCCGAGGCCGAGGGCCGAGCGGCCGGCGGCGGAACCTATCGTCACCTGTCCTTTTGTAAAGCACTGGTTCACCGACGTCCATACCGGTTTCCCGGACGCGGCGGCGATCCCCGACGCGAGCGCGACAATCTCCTTGTCAAAAAAGAACCAGGACTTTTTAGCGGTGAGCCCGTCGCGGGAATAATCCAAGGCGGCCGCACCGAACGTCCCGTTGGACACGCCGCCAACGAAGTCGGTGGCACCGGTGTAGGACCCGGGCATGGCCGGCGGCATGGTGTCGTGCCTGCAGGTGACGCCGGGCAGCCTTGTCCAGTCCCAGATCGGGAAAATATTGAAGTATTCCAGCCCGGTGCGGTAGAAAAACGTCACGCCGTCGCCGAGGTAATAGCTCTTGAGCCCTTCGCTGTTGACCAGTTCCGCCCCGCGCGTGCGTTTCGAACACATCTTGACAGACGCCACGTACCCTTGGCGCTGGTGGGCCATGTAATCGGAGCACCAAAAATGGCGATTGCCCGAGAGCCATGTTTGCGGCTGGGCCGGCCAGGCCGAAAGGCGCGCGGAAAACGCGGCATATTCGTTGCTCCGCGCCGCGGTCGCAAGCGTCATGCTGGCGCAGATCGTGATGAAGTCGCTTTTCTTGTTCGGGCTGTTGGGCCGCGTTATCTCCCTGCCGCACGCGCTGTGATCCATGGTGGTGCCGCGCAGCATCCATTGCTGTCCGTCAAGAATATAATGTGACAGCAGGTCGAGCCGGTCCTGCGGGAAGGCAAACTGGGTGCCGCGGCAGAGCTGGGCCATGTCGGAGGCGTCGGAGGAGAATCCCATGCCGTAGCCGCCCGAATAGAGCTGCGGGCCGTGCTGGTGAAAGCTCCAGTCCTCCTGGATATTGTCCGCCGATTGCACCGTGATCCTGATCTCATTGACAATTGCGTCAACCGCGGCGGTCACGAGCGACGCGGTGTCCACGATGCACCCGCGCCAGACGGTGATCTTGGAAACCCAGACAAGGTTCTCGCCGGTCATGGTGGAATGCACCGCCCACGATCGCGCCATGATGATATTGCCGCTGCCGACCTGCGCCGCCGACAGCTGGTCCTTCATGAGCAGCATGGCCGGCCCCAGCGAAAGCTGGGTGCCGATCTGGTTCCACCACCAGTTGGGCGATTGCGGGTCGAGCCGGACCCACGCGTCGAAGGCGAGCAGGAAGCCGTTCTTGACAGAAGCGGAATCGTGCAGCGCGTGGGCGGGGTTGCGAAACGCCTGCGCCATGGTCTGCATGCGCGACAGGTGCGTGATGGGCGCCCACGTCGCCCGGCCGCTGTCGGCGTAATTGATGTCGGGCCACGTGCCGTCGGGCCCAAGCGAGGCCAGCCACTGCCGGATCGTCGCGGCAGAGCCCCCGCTTCCCTGGAAACTTGCATACAGTCGCGCGGTGAGCGTGTCGAGGTCCTGGGCGGAGATGGATGCCGCGGATAAAAATATTCCCAAGATCAATAGTGTTGGATAGCGGCAGCACGTGAAGATTTTTGCACGGGTGGACATGGTTTTCTTTCCTTTATGGAAAGGCACAACCGGGGGCCGATTCGCTCATGAGGGTGATGATTGGAATATAAGCCATTTTGCGGTTTTTGTCAAAAATACCAGTGCAGACAAGTCTTCCGCCCCGTTTTAAAAAAAAAGTTGTATCATCGATATTTTACAAGGAGATAAACGACGGCGAAATCGATTTCGTCGACAATTTCCTTTAAATGCCTTATAATTACTATCGAACGGATGGCATTTCCCGTGGCCTTGGGGGGAAAGTCCAGGGTAGCATGGGAATGTCTCGTTAGCCTTGCCGGTTGTTGCCTCCTCGCTTTAACCGGCAGGGCATTATTATTTTCATAATATAGCGGATCCGGGCAAGCGGCCCGCTTACCCGCGAATACCCAACATGGACCCATGATGCGGGTTCCACCAAACAGCCTGATTATTTTCAAGCTAAGAAAATACGTTTTGTCAATGAAACCGATTCCGTTGCACTATTATTGTCGGAATAGTAAAATGATCTCGGCACTGGTTCAAAATTGAATCCTTGAGTGACCGCATTGTCACTTGTTCCTTAAGGTAAAGTCCTTGCGCGTCGCGCGTTTCGTCATATCGTTTGTCTTATCCTCATTCGGCGGGTCTTTCAATGCGCAAGGAGGAATAAATAAAGTATATTGACAATTACAAGGGTTGCTGTATAAAAAAAGGAGGACTCATGTTCCGTAGGGGTAGCAGTACCAAAGGATTTACGCTCGTTGAACTGGTGGTGGTTATCGTTATCGTCGGCATCCTTGCCGCGGTTGCCATTCCCAAATTCCTGGACGCGTCGGCCAAGGCCAAGGCATCGGAATTTCCCACGGTGCTGAACGCGGTGTATACGGGTGAAATGGCGTATCAAACCGATAGGGGCACGTACGCCTCCACATTGACGAACCTGAAGGACTCCGCCTGCGTTGACGTACCGGGAAGCTCGCAATGGTTCAATTACCAGATTCCTGCTGCAACCACCACGTCTTTTCGCGCCACAGGGAAGGTAAGAACCGCTTTCGGTTCCACAACGACGTCTGATACCGCCGCTATCGATAATACAAATTCAAAATGGGCATCGCCCAGTTTAGCGAGGTATTGTCCGAATTGGAAATGACAAATAGAAAGCAAATACCGGCTGTTGAAACCGGAAAGCCCTGACGATTTTCGGCCATAATGTCGGGGCTTTTTTATTTCCATATTGGTAATAAGCCCGGCCATTGATGACACAGTTCCTCGAAATCAATGCATCTTTGCACTATTCCGCCCCCGCGCGGATTTATTTTTCTCTCAGGACCATGAACGCAGCGCATGAACATTTCCGTTGAAACCTTTTCCGGCTACAAGGCCGACGAATATCCCGTCCGGTTTTCCCTGCAGGACCGGCGGTATGAAATCATCTCCATAGAAGACCGGTGGTACAGCCCCGGCTGCTCTTATTTCAGGGTGTTTGCGGATGACGGAAACACGTACATCCTCAAGCAGATACCAGGCAACAACGAGTGGCAGATCGTTTCGGCCGAAGGTTGACATGCCCGCACCGGTGGTCCGCGAAATTCTTTGTAAAACAATTCTCAGCAAATCCGGACTTTCCGATTACAGCCTCAACTGCTACGGCGGCTGCGGCCATGGGTGCGTGTACTGTTACGCGCGGTACATGGAAAAATTCAGGCCGCACCCGGAAAAATGGGGCGGATTTGTCGATGTCAAAAATAATGCGGCCGCGGTTCTGGCCAGGGAGGTCAAGAAAAAAAGACCGGGAGAGGTGTTTGTAAGCTCGGTATGCGACGGCTGGCAGCCGGTTGAGGCAAAATATGAACTAACCCGCGAGTGTGTAAAAATCCTCCTTGAAAACGGTTTTACCATTGACGTTCTGACTAAAAATGCGCTCATTGAACGTGATTTCGACATTTTCTCGGCCCATAAAAATCGTGTTGACGTCGGCATGACCCTCACCACCCTCGATGAGGGGCTTGCCCGCAGGATCGAACCGGGGGCAAGCTCTCCTGCACGGCGGATCGCGGCGCTTAAAAAGGCAGCAGGCCTCGGCATAAAGACCCATGTTTTTTTCGGCCCGCTCATGCCGTTTCTTTCGGATCGCCCTTCCGACCTTGAGGCGATGTTCGCCGAACTGGGGCGCCTCGGGCCGCACCGGATTTATCTTGACAAACTCAACATCCGGTACGGCGTGTGGGATTCGCTCTGCGTTTTTCTGCGCTCGTTCGACCCCGCGCTGATCGAAAAATACCGGAAAATCCTGTTCGACCCTGAGGTCTCCGCCCGGTATGCGGATGAGCTCGCAAGGCGTTCGCGGGCGCTTGCGGCGCGGTCCGCCATGGAATCGGCCCTGACCCTCTGTTTTTGAGAAAACACCTGTTTCCACAAGATATTGTGGCCGATTTCAGAGAAATACCATCCTGTTGTGGCACCCGTTGACCCCGATTTTTCATGGCGCGGCCGATCGCCTTTCCCTATGAAAAATATTGCTAAAAGGGAAAATCGGCTTGACGTTACGGCATTACGGCGACGGGCGGGTGAACAGCTTTACAAATGCGATACCGGGAGGCGGCGCTCGCCGCAGCGGTAAAACCCGATTTCCCCTATGAGGCCATAGGGGAAAAAAACATTAAAAAGTTTGACACCTTACCCGTAAAATAGTATTAATATGGTAGCCACAAAGGTTTGGTTTCACTCTTCACCACCACTTTCAAGGAGGTTTACAGATGGCTAAAAGAAAACCTAATCCGGCGTTCATGAAGCCCATGAAACCCGACACGGCGCTCGCGGCGGTCATCGGCGACAAGGCAATGCCCCGCACCGAGATCACCAAGAAACTGTGGGCCTACATTAAGAGGAACGGTCTCCAGGACAAGGTGAACAGGAGAAACATCAACGCCGACGACAAACTCAAGGTCGTGTTCGGCGGCAAGAAGACCGTCAGCATGTTTGAGATGACCAAGCTCGTCTCAAAGCATTTTGACTAAGCCGCAGCTGTCGGGTTAGGCCCGGAGGCCCCGGCGCAAAAGCGTCGGGGCTTTTTTTGTTTCTTTACCATTTAAATAATCATGGCGCCTGCCGGTCACGGCACCGGTTCTACCGCTTCGGGGTACTGTCCCTCTGGTCTCGGCTGACGCCTCGGGCCCCGCCACGGCTCCATACCGCTTCGCGAGGGAGTCCGGGCTGCACCGCGCTCCAGCACGACCTCCGCTCGCCCCCGGCGCGGAACATCCTCCTCTCTTTTTTACAAATTTGCCAAGGGACCTTGGGTAAAAGTTAAAATCTTTAGAAAGTTATCTATCATACACGATATGTGTCACTGTGCCTTCATCATGATAAAAACACCGCAACCCGAACTTGTCTTTGAACAACCCGAACGCCCTCTCGTTAAGAGAACAGCATTGCGGTTCGGCGCTGATGGGATGAAAAAGAAAACATCACCATTTAAGAATGAAAAATAAGGGGGATTCTTTACTAGATCCCTAGAATGCTTAAAACAGCTTGTGATATAATGAAAAAGCTCCCTTAAAGGAAGAAAAATCTCGAATTTTCTTTTGTGGAAATAGTAGAATAAGCATATATTATAAGCCGTGAGGGGGAGGCGTCATAAAATAAATGCATGTGAATCGCTTAAACTTCAATTCATCAAATAAATATTTGACGTCACCTAAATCACAACCAAAGGAAAGGGGAGAGAGCATATGAGGAATTTATGCTCAAGAAAATCATTGATGCTGATGGGCGCACTTGCATTAATGATGGTTATGGGGTCGTTCATGGATTCGAGCGCGCTGGGAAGAAGGCAGCTTCACCTCGGCACCGGCGGAAGAATGCTGGACGAAAACGGCAATACCGTCACCCTCATGGGATTCGGCCTCGGCGGCTGGCTCATGTTTGAAGGATACATGTGGAAAATTAGCGGAGGGTCAACATCAACAAATTTCGACTGTCCGCATAAAATGGAACCCAGCATCATCGACCTCATGGGGGGTGACACTGCTTCCGCAAACCAATTCTGGAATTTATACCGCGCAAATTACGTCTCTGAAAAAGACTTCTGCTCAATGAAGGCATGGGGCTGCAATTCCGTACGCGTTTCGTTCAATTCAACCAACGTGATGCCGCTCGACGGCCAGCCTGCTTCGCCGCCCTATGTCTATAATGACTCGGGATGGCAGCTTTTCGACAACATCGTGAACTGGTGCACCAAGTACCAGCTCTGGCTCATCTGGGACATGCACGGCGCACCCGGCGGCCAGAGCGGCGACAACATCGCGGACGCAGACGGGACCGCGAGATTGTGGACTCAGCCGACGATTTATCAGCCACGGGCAATTGATTTATGGATGAAAATAGTGCAGAGGTACGCGAACAATGATTGGGTCGTCGGCTACAATCTTCTGAACGAACCGCTGCTTAACAAATACGGCATTGACCGGATGAATCTGCGTAATTTCTATATCCAAGTAACCGACTCGATAAGGAAAATAGACACCAAGGGGCTTCTTTTCATCGACGGTGACAATTACGCACAGAATTTTACGGATTTGACTCCCCCGTGGGACCCGTTGATTGTTTACTCATTCCACTGCTATCCGCCGTGCTGCTCTTACTTCGGCATCGACGGTTTCGCAACGCAATACAACACCGGAATGTGGCACGGGGAGACGGGGGAAAATGGTCAAAATGGTGCAACGGCGGCATATAATTCATATGATTCGTGTGTTACTCACCTTGAAAATCATAATCCGCCCGTAGGTTGGGCTTGGTGGACTATTAAAAAATTCAGCAATTTCACAGAGCCTTACAGCATAGTGCCGACCGCAGGTTTCCAGGCATGTATCACTTATTGGAACGGCGGCGCAAAGCCCACTGTTGCAGTGGCAAAAGCCGCGTTGCTCGATATGGCAGCAAAAACCAATTCGGACAGTACGACCGTTACTTTTATTCCAGAAATGTTAACATCATTAAAATTAAATCCTAATAATAAATGCACCGTACCTGTTGCATACATGGAAAGTGTGCAACCAATGGGATTCTCCATTACCCAGAATGCCGCTACCCATACTGGCGTTGTCATTTCCTTCACCCTACCGTATTCCTATCCGGTCACGCTCAATATTTATGACATGAACGGAAAGCTCCAGAAATCCCTAATAAACCGCTCGATGAGCGCGGGCAAGCAGTCCGTGACATGGGACAGGACGAATATGGCGGGAAAGAAAGTGGTGAACGGCGTTTATCTCTATAAATTTACCATGGGAGAAAAGACTTTGTCGCATCACTTCGTACTTGCGAAATAATAAATTTTATCCTTACAAAGAAAAACGGGTGGATTCGTTCACCCGTTTTTTATTGGACTAGACACCTTCAAATTGATCAGTATTTCAACGTAAAACACACTCTAAAACCAAACACAGAAGAAGGGGTATCATCAATCCAAAAGGAACCTAATCCTGAACGGTATGCTATTGATAAAGGAGGGTTATCAACGCTCATACCTCTCTCAGGAACACGTAGTGACGAGTCGCTCGGCGCAGAAACGCCCGGATCAGTCTGGTCTTGCGATGGATATGGATCGATATATATTTCATTACACATTTCGGCTACGTTCCCGCTCACATCATATAATCCATAATTATTTGGTTTAAGTAATGCGACGGCTTGAATAACCTTCCCAGTATTAAACGTTGTCCAAGCATAATCATCCGGATTATTGTCCGTAAGATTTGTCCAATAATTTTCCGTCGTCGTACCGCCCCTCGCCGCATACTCCCACTGTGCCTCTGTCGGCAAGTGATACCCGTTTTTCTGCAACGAATCACAGCTTAATCCAAAAATCAAACAACCGGCACCCGGGGTGCCGGACATAGACGCGTACCGATACACCGTGTCAAGTCCATCCCGTTTGCTCCTTGCATTGCAATACAATACGGCATCAAAGTAATCAATTCCGGAAACGGCAAGCCTGGCGAGTCCGGTTTTCGGCGAGAATCCGGAATATGCAGCCATGACCGCGTTAAAATCCTGAATCGTGACCTCCGTGCTGTCCATATAGAAATCATGCGTGAACGTAACATTATGAACCGGCTCCGCTACACCCCATTCTCCCATAAGGTAAGTTTTATAAGCCGCCGGTATCAGCTTCATCCCTCCCGGCGCCACCGTCGTCGCCTTTACATACACAAAATTCGACTTCCCGCCCTTACTGTTGCACGACACCACGGCGAGCGAGTATTTCACCCCGATTTTCAAGTGTTTGATTGTATCCGGAGACGCTGCATTTCCTATCTTTGTTCCTGTTGCCTCGGTCACCGTGTCTCCCTCGGCGTAATAGATGGTGTCGGATGCGGACGTTGCGCCCTTTGTCCACGTCAGCCGTATCCAGCAGACGCCTGCGGTCGCCGAGACATTGGTCGGCGCTGCCGGACGTGACACGGTGACCACTTTTTTCATGGAATCGATTGAGGCGCCGGTGGCAAGGAGCCTGACGATGTAGGTGCCGGGCGCGGTGTAGACATGCACCGGGCTTGCAACGGTCGAGTTGGTTCCGTCGCCGAAATCCCACGAATAGGATGTTGCATTAGTTGAAGTGTTGGTGAAGCTGTCGGCGAGCGGAATTTCCCCGCTTGCCGCGCTTACGGTGAAATTCGCTTTTGTGGGCCCCGGGCTGACGGTGATGACAATGGTTGCGGAATCGGAAAGAGGGGGAACACCGTCGTCTGCGGCCTTGAATTTAACGGTGTATTTTCCGGCCTGGCCGTAGGCGGGCGTGCCGGCGAGAATGCCTGTTGCAGGAGTAAAGGCGGCCCAGGCGGGCACGCCGGAGGCGGAAAGGGTGACGGCGTTACTGTCCGGGTCCGCTGCGGAGACCTTTAGCGACAGGGCCTGCGTTTCCGTAATGGTCGTGTCGCGGAGTGGAACTATGGCCGGAGGCCGGTTTTTGTTGATCACACCTATGGAAATGGAGAAGGTGTCGGAAAGGGGCGGGTTGCCGTTGTCGGATCCGATGAACTGCACGTTCTGGATGTTGAAGGTGTCCTTTGCCGCGCATGAATAGGACGGGACGAACTGGAACATCCCGGTGGTGCTGTCGAACGGATTGGCGGTTCCGCAGGCAAAGGGGGAACGGTCGCTCATCCGCAGGGTGAGCTTTTCGGTTGCCGAATCGGGATCGGAAACGCGCACCGTGAACTTCAGTGTGTCAGTCTCCCGCACATACACTTTCTGGCCTTTTGTAAATCCCTGAATCGAGACCGACGGCGGCGCGTTCACCTTTCCCACGGCGACGGAGACATTAATCTGCGTTGAATCCACGCCGTCTTTTGCCGAAAGCACGATGGTGAAAAGCCCGGAATCGCTCATGACGGACTGCCACGTCACGATGCCGGCGTTCAGCGCGGGCATGGCGCGCGGCAGGGTGGAGCTCTTGACGGTACAGGTCACCTGGTCGCCGTCGGGGTCTGTCGCGCTGACGGCGAAAGAAAGCAACGCTCCGCCGCTGATCGCGTACGAGGTCTTTGGCTTGTCGGTGTCGAACACGGGGGGCCGGTTCACATTGATAACATGGAGGTTCAAAGTCAAAGTATCAAAAAGCCTGCCGTCGCTGCCCACGATTTTTGCAACGTATGTTCCCGAATCGGAATATCCCGGTGAATAGCTGTAGATTGTTCCGCCAAGGATGGTGTCTTGTGCCGGGCCACCCGGCATCAATGAAAAAGAAACGGCATCGCCGTTCGGATCGGTGCAGGAGTCGGCAAGCGACAGGACCAGGGACGAGCCCTCCCTGACGCCTGCGGAAATTATGTTGTGTCTCCATTGGGGCTTTGCATTGATGTCGCCGGAATAAATGGTGTCTGACGTTGAAGGTGAAGTGCCGGCGCTGTTTTTAGCGACGACGTAATAATAGTAATTCGATGCGTGCGTGGAATCGCCCGCCGCGGTATCGGAAACAGGGGAAAGCGCGGTGAACGAGGTTTTGTCGGGCGAGCGGTAAATAAGATAGGAATCGGCGTTGCCGATCTTGTACCAGACGAAAACGAAATATCCGTTGTTCCGTGAAGCCCCCTTGATCCCCTGGACCCTGGCGGGCGGCAGCAGTTGCGCGGTCACGGTTACAACCACCTGCTGCGTATCGGACATCGCCGGCGTGCCGTTGTCGGTCACGGCAAACACCACCGTGTCTGCTCCCGTGTAATTCGATGGTGGAGTCCATACGTATGTCGTGTCGGTCAACGTGCCGCCGGAGGGTCCTTTAATAAGGGCATAAGCAAACGTTTGCCCGGCATCCATGTCCGTTGCGGAAAGATACAGGCGGCAGGTCTGGCCCGGCGTCAGATTTCTGGTGCCGGTCACCGCAAGCACGGGTCTATGGTTGACCGCGGGGTTCTGGACAACGGTGAGCAGCGCGGGCGCGCTCGTGACCGAATCGCCCCACTGGTCCTTGACCACGCACTCGTAGCGGCCCGCGCTCGCCACCTGTACAGGATTGACGACAAGGCTGTCGGCGGTCGCATTTTTGATTATGTCGCCGTCCTTGAACCACTGAAATGTGAACGACTGGCCGGAGGCGCCCGAAACCTTGACAAAAAAGAGGGCCGACGAATTCTCGTTTGCCGATGTGCTGACCGGGTCGGCGGCGAGCTGAAAAGGCTTTCCGACAATGGTGATGGTTGCGGTTGCTGATTTTTCCTGTCCTCCTTGTATGTAGACGATGGCGGTGACCGTTCTGTCGCCGATGGAATGGAACGCGATATCTACAAACTGGGTGCCCGACCAAGAAAAGACATTATTAAAGGATATCGCCTTTTCGGTATCTTCCGGACCTTTGACGACGATCAGCCTTACCGAATCGATATAATTAGGCAAGTAGCTGCTCATCCCCACATGGATTGTTTTTTCAACAGTGTCAATGATGTTATTGGTATCGGTTTTCCCGCTTGAATTTTCGAGGGACAAGGTTATATTGGCATCTTTTGGCTTGAAGGGATTTTGCTGGCCTGTGCAGGTCAGTAGAAGGGGAAGAGCAATGGCCGCGATGATGAGCAGTGGTGAGAATTTGGTACGCATAGGGCTTTCTCCATGGCGAAAGGTCTACTGTCAAAAATGCGGAGGGCAATTGATGATAGAGAATATAAATAAAGGGATTGAAAAAGGATGTGACACGAATCACAATTAATAAAAATCTTTTTAATAAGCGGAAAACTCCAGAATCCCTTGTCAACCGCTCAATGAGCGCGGGCAAGCAGTCCGTGACATGGGACAGGACGAATATGGCGGGAAAGAAAGTGGTGAACGGCGTGTATATGTATAAGTTCACCATGGGAGACAAGATGATCAGCCATCATTTTGTGCTGGCGAAATAGGTTATTTCTTGTTTGAGAGTATGGAAAAACGGGCGGAGAGATTCGCCCGTTTTTATTTTATGGGGGTGGGGAAAAAGGAGGACATACAATTAGTCGCAGGCAATGAACCGGCCTGTTAAAGGTAAGAAGAAGTATCACAAAATGAGAATCGTTTAGTAAACATAGGTTAACCTTTATTAATGGATGAATCGTTATGCCCGAAAATTTTACCAAACCTTTTGAATTAAGGAATATTTCCCGCATTGACAGAAAACTTGTAGGTCGAAGTAAAGCAGATCATGCTTGGCAAGTCCGTTTTAAACGAAAAAATAAGCCAATGTCAAATTGGTTTGAAGATCGTAAGTATGGAGATAAGGAAAAAGCTCTTGAAGCTGCTAAAATTTACAGAGATGCAATGGAAATTCAATTTGGTGGATTTTTTGAAGGTGGTCATACAACCGAATTGAATGTTAATAAAAATAATTTAGTTGGTGTATGGCGCCGAGTTCGAATGGTTAATTACAAATCAGGTCCAAAAGAATTTCCTGTATGGGTTGCAACATGGTCGGTAGGACATGGAAAACATAAGGTTAAGGCATTCAGTGTAAGCAAGTATGGTGAGGATGAGGCGCAACGTCTAGCGATTGAGGCTCGGAACAATAGAACTAAATCTTATTCCGAAAAAGTTAATCTAATAGGTAACCATATAGCTTATCATCCGCCTAAAAATGGACAGGTAAAAATATGGCGGTACATGGATTTTACAAAATTCGTTTCCATCCTCCAACATAAAGGGCTATTCTTTTCAAGGATAGATAAACTTGGTGATTCATTTGAGGGCTCATTTTCAAAAGTTAACAAATTATTACGGCCACTGCTTAATAAGCATCGTTCATTAAATTCGAGTAAATGCGGGGAGATTGTAAAAGAATTAAGAAAATGGATCATGGCTAGCTGTTGGCATATAAATGATCAGGAATCAGCTGCTATGTGGAATCTTTACGCAAAAACCAACGAAGCAATTTGCATTCAGTCAACTTATGAAAAGCTTAAAAAGCTTTGTCCGTCACCAGTAAAAATTGGTATAATACAATATGTCGATTATGAAAAGGATTGGATCATTGAAAATGACCCAATCTTGCCATTTTTGCATAAAAGAAAATCATTTGAACACGAACAAGAAGTTAGGGCAATTTATAATTTGTCAGGCTTAAATTCTTTTTCTGATCCTCTTCCAACTGACACACCAATGGAGTCTGGAGTGTGGTTCAAGATTGATCTGAAAGAATTAATAGATCGTGTATATATTGCACCTCAAGCTAGTGATTGGTTTTACCGCCTAGTTTTGGAAGAATCAAAAATTCATGGTTATTCATTTCCAGTGAAAAAGTCTTCATTAGAAGAAGAACCATTCTTTTAATCCTTGTTTCCCTATTTTTCTAAAAATCTAATCTGCCAACAATTTTTTCACCCTCATTCCCCCAAAATCCCTTTTCGAAACGTATATTATCAATCCAAGAATCCAGTCATATATATCCTGAAAAAATATTATACGGAGCCCCTATGCCCAAAAACATCCCCGTCCTTTTCGTCCAGGAGAAAACCCTCGCCGAAACATACGAAAAGGCGCTGGTCACCCTTTACACGCAGGGAACGCGGCTGCGCACCCAGTACGACAAGCCCGGCGCGCCGCTGTCCATAGACGCCACCATGAACCTCACGGTCCTTGAGCCCATGAGCGATCCCATGATCCACAAGGCGTTTCCCGGCGGCATCGACGACCTCAAGGAATATGCCATGGAGATCCGCGGGGCAAAGGACCATTGGGTGAAAAACATCAACGACCCGAAGGACACGCGCTGGGAATACACGTATCACGGCAGGCTCGTTGCCTATGGCGCGTGGCGAGAGCTCAGGGGCGGCGCATCGCAGGAGGCCGGGTTTTTCAAGATAGACCAGATTGAAAAAGTGATTGACAAATTGTCAAAGCAGCCGTTCACGCGCCAGGCACAGATGATCACGTGGATGCCCAATCTCGATTTCGATTGCTATGACCCGCCGTGCCTGCAGTCGCTGTGGTACCGCATCATGGAAGACGAGAAAGGCGTGCAGTGGCTCAACTGCAACGTACGGTTCCGCTCAAATGATGCGTGGGGCGCGAATTTCATGAACATGTTCGGCTTCACGCTGTTCAACCGCGATGTGATCGCGGCGGAAGTGGCAAAGCGCACGGGCAAGCCGGTGGAGCTCGGCCGCATGAACTGGCACGCCGACTCATGGCACATTTACGGAAAAGACATCGAAAGCGCCAAGCAGCAGCTGTTTGACAGAATAGACACCATGAGCTTCGAGGAGCGCACCTATAATTTTCACGACGCGTTCATCCAGGAGATGTTCAATGATGCCGAGGCGAGGATTGTGAAGAAAATAAAAGAATATGATGAAAGTCATAAATAGGAGATAAAAGAATAAATAATAATGATCTGGTGGGGAGAGGTCTCTCCCCTGGGGTGCAGCTTCCTCCCGCCGGAAATTTTCCCAGGTTTTGTATCAGCGGGAGGTGATCTGCACCCACACCCCTCTCAGCAGGGGCTTCGCCCCCGCAACGCCCCCAGGAAGCAACGGGAAGCCCCGGGTGCTTCGATGGAGGTGAAAGTGCGTGTTGATAAATCGGAAGTTTGCCAACGCGTTAGGCAGGACTGGAGGCCGCGCTGGAGCGCGGTGCCGCCCGGACCCGCCGCAAAGCGGCATTGGGCCGTGGCGGCCCGAGCCGAAGGACGACGACCCTTGTGACCCTTGGAAATCCCTGACGAGGGAGAAGCACCCGAAGGGGTGGACCGGAAGGAGGGCCGACCCGGAGCGTAGCGGAGGGGAACGCCCATTTTATATCTTATTGTAAATACTAAATCCAGAATATGAAACAAGCACTTTTCGAAAATTTAACCGGCCATTTCCTCGATGGAACACCGGTGGAGAGCGTGCCCCAATCCTCCCGCGGCATCGTGTCCATCATGGACCATCTCAACCGCCTGTTCAACACGCGCGAAGGGAGCCTGCACCTCAAGGACTACGGGCTGCCCGACATATCGGAAATCTACCGGAAGATGCCGCACGGAATCGACGAGCTGCAGAAGGCGATCAAGCGCACGGTGGAGAAATACGAGCCGCGGCTCACCCGAGTAAAGGTGACGCCGGTGGAGACCGACGCCAAGGATTTCAGGCTTGTGTTTATTTTATCGGGCGAGCTTAGTGAGGGCGGCGGCCTGGTGCGGTTCCAGACCACGTTCACGAGCATGGGCAATTCGTCCATTGCGCCGTGGAAGAAACCGGAGTAAATCCTCGCCGCAAAGGCGCATGGGACGCAAAGAAATGTGGACAGGAAATCATGCTCCCTGAAAAATCAATAATTTTCCTTTGCGATCCTTGCGTCTTTGCGGTAAATGCATAGAGAAACAAGCTGAGTCCACGGCGTGCCGTTTTTATCGGCGTGACGCCTTCAACCAATTTAAAGGGTATTCTGATGATAGAAAAATATTACGAAGAAGAGCTCCGCTACCTCTACGAATCGGGACGGGAATTCGCCAAGGCGCACCCGGACCGCGCGCAGTTCCTCAACGTTGACGCGGTGGGCGACCGCGACCCGTACGTGGAGCGGCTGTTCGAGGGCTTCGCGTTTCTGGCGGGCCGCATCCGCGAAAAGCTCGATGATTCGTTTCCCGAGCTCACCGAGGGACTGTTCAACCTCATGTGGCCCGGCCTGCTGCACGAGTTGCCGCCCGTGGCGATCGTGCAGTTCAAGGCGAGAACCGGCCTTTTGCAGGAGACACGCGTGCTGGCCCGCGGCGCCGAGCTGCAAAGCGCCGGCGTTGGCGCAGAGGGCGCGGTATGCCGGTTCACCACCACGAGCGACGTGCGGCTCAATCCGGTGTCGCTTGCCAATGTTAAGAAGACGGTCGACAGAAAAGGAAAAGCATCGCTTTCCTTCAGGTTCGAGCTTGACCGTGGCGTGCAGCTTGCGAAGCTCTCGCTGTCGCCTTTGCGGCTTTACCTTCACGCCGAGATGCCCACCGCGCTCATGCTGCACGAGTTTCTCACGCGACGCGCCGTGTCGGTCTCTATCATTGCGGGCGACGGCGCTGCCGCCTGCGATGTCGACCCGAAGGCTGCGCTTTCTCCGTGCGGTCTTTCCGCCGAGGAGTCGATACTGCCGCAGGCCCCGGGCGTGTTTTCCGGGTATTCGCTGCTGCTGGAATATTTCGCGTATCCGGAGAAATTCCTCTTTGTCGATTTGAAGGGTTTTGAGAACCTGCCGTTCACCGAAGAATCCCTTGGCTTCGTCACCTTCACCGTTACCTTTGATTCCGATTTTCCGGCCGACAAGCCCTTTTCAAAAGAGAATTTCAGGCTGTTTTGCGCGCCCGCAGCCAATATTTTCAAGAAAGACGCGGAGCCCGTTGCCGTGACCGGGCTCGAGACCGAATACCGCGTGGTGGCGGACGCCAATTATCCCGCGTCGTTCCACGCGCACAGCATTGTTTCCATTGAAGGCGTCGAGCGGGCGACCGGAAAGCGCTCCGTGTACGAGCCGCTGTATTCGTTCACCATGGGAGGAAAAAAGAGGCCGCGTACCTTTGCGACCCAATACCGGTATGCGCCGGACGGGCGCCGCGAACTGTTCATCACGCCCGGCGGCGACCGGCTCGGCGAACAGGGCGAGATACGTGAAGAAAGCCTTTCCATTGTTGCGTGGTGCACGAACGGCGTTCTGCCGAGGGAGACCATACGCGAGGGCGGCATCGTCAATCCGGGCGTGAATTTCCCCGACTATGTCTCGTTCAGCAACATAACCCGGCCCACGCTGCCTGCCATGCCGCCCAGGAACGACGATTATTTATGGATGTGCATCTCGCACCTCGGCTCCACGTGCACCACGCTGTCGTCGCCCGAAACGCTCAAGGCGCTTTTGCGCCTGTACGACTGGTCGCACGCCGAGGGCAGGGCGCGGCGCATCGAGGCCATCACCGACGCGTCATCGAAGCCCGTCGAGCGCATCGTGAACGGCTCGGCCGTGCGCGGCGTGGAATTCTCGGTATCGCTTGCTGAATCGGAATTTTCCGACACCGGCGACGCGCACCTGTTCGGCCAGGTGCTCAAGGAGTTCCTGTCGCAGTACGTTTCGGTGAACACCTTTCTCAATCTTGCGCTGGTGCTCAAACCGTCGGGCCAAACGCTGCGGTGGGAATCATTGGAGGGCAAAAAGTGGCTGATCTGATTGCCCGGCTCCGCGAAGAGGGCCACAACTTCAACTTTTTCCAGGCGCTCTCGCTCCTCGAGGAGAAATACCGCGGCGAGGAAGGGGTGGGCAGCCCCGTCGAGTCGGGCAGGGTGCGCATGGCGTCGGGCACGTCGCTCGCCTTCCCGGCCAGCGACATCGCGTCGGTCAAGGAGACCGCCAGCGGCATCGAGTTCGTGCTGTCGTTCATGGGGCTCGTGGGCGTGTCGTCGCCGCTGCCGCTTTACTTTACGGAATACCTCCTTCGCCACGAGGAGGCCTCCGGGCCCCTCCGTGATTTTCTCGCCATCTTCAACCACCGCATGTACACCCTGTTCTACCGGGCCTGGCAGAAGTACCGGTGCATCAGCATGGCGGCTGGGCCTGCGGCAAGTCCCGTTGCGCGCCGGATGGCGGGCCTTGCCGGCCTGGGCGGCGCGGACCTTTCCGATCCCTTTTACCGCCGCGCGCTCGCGTACACCGGCAGCCTTGCCGGCAAGGTGCGCTCAAAGGAGGCCTTGCGCGCCATGCTTGCCGATTTCTTTGGCGGCCTGCCGGTTGCGTTATGCGAATGGCAGCCCCGCTGGGTCGACATCGCCGACCTGCCGAAGCTGGGCATCGACTCCCGGCTCGGCGTCACGTCCATGTTGGGCACGAAGAAATGGGATGTTTCCGGAAAGTTCCGCGTGTCAATAGGCCCGCTGCCGAGGGTGACGTTCGAGACGTTTCTTCGCAATTCCGAAAATATCGCTGCTGTGAAAAAACTGGTGAATTTATTTTTAAACGATCCGCTGGAGTTCGACATTGAGGTGAAACTGGAGAGCAGCGAATTGGTGCCGGTGATTTTAGGACAAGATAATACCCGCCTTGGTGAGACATCGTCGCTGGGAAAGTCGGATAAAAGAAGCGGCGTGTCTTCGATAGTAATCGAATAAATTTTATTGGGATTTAAAGCCGGGCGTTTCCTTCGCCTTCGATCACCCTCTGGCTCGGGTCGTTTCTTCTCTCGTTTACTTCGGCAAAAAATTCACCGCAAAGAGGCAAAGAACGCAAAGGAAAAAAAGTCGGTTTATTCGGTGCATGATCTTAGCTAAAATATTCTTTGCGGCCTTTGCGGTGAGGCTTTTCTTTTTATTGAATACCCTGGACATCTCGCGTCATTTCCCCTGCGCCGCTTCCCAGTCCGCCGTTGCCATGATCTCCACGAGCTTGTCAAAGGAGACCGACGGCTGCCAGCCCAGTTTTTGTTTTGCTTTGCTCGGGTCGCCCAGAAGGAGGTCAACCTCGGTGGGCCGGAAATATTTCGCATCGACCCTGATGAGGGTCTTGCCGCTTTTTTTGTCGACGCCGGTTTCGCCGGTTCCTTCCCCGGACCATTGAAGGTGCATGCCGAGGCACGCAAACGCCTTTTCGCAGAATTCCCGCACCGAATGCGTTTCACCGGTGGCGATCACGTAATCATCCGGCCCGTCCTGTTGCAACATGAGCCACATGGCGAGCACGTAATCCGGCGCATAGCCCCAGTCGCGCTTGGCGTTGAGGTTGCCGATGTACAGGCAGTCCTTTTTTCCCGCCTTGATCGCGGCCGCGGCCATGGTGATCTTTCTCGTGGAGAAATTCTCGCCCCTGCGCGGCGACTCGTGGTTGAAAAGGATGCCGTTGCTCGCATGGATACCGAACGCCTCGCGGTAATTGACCACGATCCAGTACGCGTACAATTTTGCCGCGCCGTACGGCGACCGCGGATAAAAAGGCGTGGACTCGTTCTGGGGCGTTTGCACGGCCTTTCCGTAGAGTTCCGAGGTTGACGCCTGGTAAAAACGCGTCTGGATGCCGGTCTCCTTTATGGCGTCAAGGATGCGGAGCGTGCCCGAGGCGTCGACGTCGGCGGTGTATTCGGGCACCTCGAAGGACACGGCCACGTGCGACTGCGCCGCGAGGTTGTAGATTTCGTGGGGCTTTATTTTCTCGAGCAAACGGTTCATGTTGCTCGAGTCGGTCATGTCGCCGTAATGGAGGAAGAAATTGACGTCCTTGTTGTGCGAGTCGCGGAACAGGTGGTCGATGCGTTTGCGGTTGAAATAGCTGGCGCGGCGTATCATGCCGTGGACCTCGTACCCTTTTTGGAGCAGCAGCTCGGCAAGGTACGACCCGTCCTGGCCCGTGACGCCGGTGATGAAGGCGCGTTTTTTCATGATACCCTTTCTGATGACGCAACTACCCGAGGAGAAAAGCCGTCCCTGTAAAAAAGTTTGTGTCCATCAGACGGCAGGCCATGTATTTTTACGTGACAGGTGCCGATACTTTTACGCACCGCAAAATAAAATAATTTAGAGAACCAAGGGCAGTTTACAATAAACTGTCGCGACGGACGATTTCATGAACCAGACGGCAGAAACCGTTGTTCAGCAGGCCGGCCCCATGCGAGGGAAGAGGCTTACGATTGTTGTCCTGGCCCTGGTTTTTGCCCTTTCGTGCGGAGCGACCGCAAGTGCATGGTTTCTCTACCGCATGTACCAGACCCTGCCCACGCTCGACCAGCTTGAGAACATCGAGCCGCCGCTGTCGAGCAAGGTGCTCGGCAGGGACGGCACGCTCATCCATGAATTTTCCATCGAGAAGCGCTCATGGGTGCCGCTCGCGGAAATACCCCAGCATCTCGTCAACGCGGTGATCGCCATCGAGGACCGGAAGTATTACAGCCATTGGGGGGTTGACTTAAAGAGAATCATCGGCGCCATGTTCGTCAACATCCGCAGGAGGCACGCCGCGCAGGGCGCGTCCACGATCACCCAGCAGCTCGCCCGCAACGTGTACCTGTCGTCGAAGACCTCCATGATACGCAAGGTGCGCGAGGCCATGACCGCAATCCAGATCGAGCAGTTTTACACGAAGCGGCAGATCCTCGAATTATATCTGAACCAGGTGTACCTCGGCGCCGGCGTCTATGGCATGGAAGCCGCGAGCCAGTGTTACTTCAGCAAGCACGTTTCGAAGCTCACCCTTAACGAATGCGCGGTGCTTGCGGGCATCATCCAGCTGCCCGAGCGGTACCGGCCCGACCGGCCCTCCAACCTCAAGAACACGCTCGCCCGGCGCGACCAGGTGCTCAAATCAATGGTGTCAATGCGTTTTCTGGACAACGCATCGGCCGCCGGCGTCATGAAGGAGGGGCTGCCGTCCAATCCGAAGAGCGACGTTTCCGAACGCGCCCCGTATTTCGTGGAAATGGTGCGCAAGTACTGCGAGCAGAAATACGGCGACGACCTTTTATACAACGGCGGTCTTACCATCTACACGACGCTCGACCCTGCGGCGCAGGATTCCATCGACAAGGCAAAGGTGCCGCACCTCGACACGCTTCAGCGCAAGATGAACGCGTATTTCCTCGACCGTTCGAACATCTGCCGCAAGCTTAAAATCAAGAGGGACTTTTTCATCAAGCACTTCGATTCGGTGTACGCCGCGAACAAGACGGCGTGCGAGGCCCTGCCCGATTCCCTGCGCCTGCGCATCGTGCAGACCGCGCTCGTCGCCATGGATGTGAAGACCGGCGCCATCCTGTCGCTCCTGGGCGGCCGCAATTTCCTCGAAAGCAAGTTCAACCGCGCGGTGCAGTCGGTGCGGCAGCCGGGCTCGGCGTTCAAGCCCATCGTGTACACGGCGGCCATCGACCACGGTTTCACGCCCGCGAGCGTGGTGCTTGACCAGCCCATCACGCTCATGACGCCGCAGGGCGAGTGGCGCCCTGAAAACTTCGACGGCAAGTTCCGCGGCCCCGTGACGGTGCGCACCGCGCTCGAACATTCCCTCAACCTCGTGGCCATCCAGGTTCTTCTGCAGGTGACCGGCGACACCGTGGTCAATTACGCGCGAAGGATGGGACTCAAGCAGCGCATGGAGCCGGTGCCGTCGCTCGCCGTCGGTTCGTGCGAAGTGATGCCCATGGAGCTGCTCGACGCCTATGCCATTTTCCCCAACAAGGGCGTGCGCGTGGAGCCGTACTACGTGGAGCGCGTGATTGACAAAAACGGAAACGTCCTCGAGGAGCACCAGACCATGTCAACTAAGGTGCTGTCGCCGCAAACCGCCTACATGATGTGCGACCTGCTCCAGGGCGTGGTGCGCAGGGGAACGGGCGCGGCGATCCCGGGTATGGGGTTCCCCCGTCCCTCAGGCGGAAAGACGGGCACGTCAAACGATTATTCCGACGCCTGGTTTGTGGGCTTCACCCCGCAGATCGCCTGCGCGGTGTGGGTGGGCATGGACGAGCGGCGTTCATTCGGCTACGGCGTGACCGGCGCGCTCGGCGCGATCCCCCTTTATGTCAAGGCGATGATCGCCCTGCACCGCAACATCAAGCCCGAGAACTTCGAAAAGCCCGACAGCATCGTCAGCCTCAAGATATGCCCCGTGTCGCACAAGGTCGCGACGCCATACTGCCCCCAGCCTTACGACGAATGTTTCATCGAGGGCACGCAGCCCGGGGATTGCGACATGCACGGCCCGGGAAAGGTAAAAAATGCCGACATGATGAACATGTTCGGGCCGAAAGAGAAGGCGCAGGAGAAGGTGCCGCCGAAGAAGCGATTAATGTTTTAGCAAGATAAAATTATAAAGCTGGCGGGTGAGGTCTCCACCTGGGGTGCGGCTTCCGCCGCTTAGCTTGACAAAAACCAAAATGACGCGGCGGCGATCTGCTCCCACACCCCCTTTTTGGCGCCGGTACTCAGTGATTCGCAGACTTAAGTGGTGGCTGGCGATACGATCGCCGCAGCGCGAGTTTTACATGGCGGAAGAAGAGATTGTTGCATCGGTAGAGGCGACCTGCGAATCTTATTCTAATCGATTCTTATAGTGATAATCTGCAATACGCGTTACGCTCGTAAAACATCCGCTGCGGCCTCCAGTCGCCCCTAACGCGTCGAATTTCAAGGATCTCCGTTTTTGCTAATTATCTATTGTCAATTGGACATCGCCCTTAAATGTTTCCTCGGAAGTCTGTCAGCTTATTTTACCAGATATCACCGCAACGGCTCATGTAAATAGCATTTCCCGGTAATCGGTCGCTTCAAGGGTGCGCCCAGCAGGTGGTTAGCGCTTGCAACGGCTGGTACCCGGCTGCACCCAGGAGGGGGCAGCGCAGGACCGGGCGTGCTTTACGGGTACAAAGCATTTAAAATAGGGTTGAGCACGACCGGACCGGAGCGAGGGGGAGACTTCCCCCGCGATTAATTTATTTTTGTTCATCATTTTAAAATCGCATTCCGCAATCCGCATTTCTTGTTGTATTTTTCCATCATGCCGGAAAAAGATTTAATTGATTCCCTCGACCGCTTCCCCGAAAGTCCCGGCGTCTATCTCATGAAAGACGCAGCGGGCGTTATTCTCTATATCGGGAAAGCCGTCAACCTGAAAAGCCGGGTGCGGTCGTACTTTCTTGACACGCACGAAGACCGGCCGCATATCCCGTTCATGCTGGCGCGGCTGCACCACGTGGACTGGATCGCGACGAACACCGAGGCCGAGGCGCTCATCCTCGAGGCGAACCTGATCCGCAAGCACAAGCCGAAGTTCAACATAGACCTCAAGGACGACAAGCATTATCCGTATCTCAAGATCACGGTGAACGAGCCGTTCCCGCGCCTGCTCGTGGTGCGCAGGGCGGAAAACGACGGCGCGCGGTATTTCGGGCCCTACACCGACGCGCGTGCCATGCGCAGGCTCGTGCAGTTTGCGAAAAGGATATTCAGGATTCGGGACTGCAACAAGGAACTGCCGCTCAAGAAACCGGCGCGCCCGTGCGTGAACTGGGGCATCGGCCGGTGCAGCGGCGCTTGCGCCTCAAAAATTTCCCAGGAGGAGTACCGTTCAAACGTTGACATGGTGATACGGTTCTTTTCCGGAAAGCGCAAGGACCTCATTCGGGAATTGCAGGAAAGAATGGAGCTCTTGTCTTCAACGATGCATTTCGAATCCGCCGCCAATGTCCGCGACCAGATACGGCTCATCAGGGACGCCTCAAAGCTCCAGCAGGTGGATTTCGCGGCCCCGGACCTCGACTGCGACGTGTTCGGCGTTTACAAAGGAGACCGTTCCATGTGTCTGGCGGCCCTGCACGTCCGCGAGGGGCTGCTTATGTCGGCGCGGAGCTTCGCCTTTGATCGGGCCGCGTTCGAGGCGTCGGGGGCGGGCGTGGAAACGCTTCTGCTGCAGTTTTACCTTGACGCCGGCCAGGAGCCTCCCCCTGAGGTGCTTATTCACGAAGCGGCGGCGGCGGACCCGCGTCTGGTGCAGAAGGCGCTGGCGGCGCAGTTCGGCGCTCAGGCGAGCGTGACCGTGCCGCAAAAGGGGCCAAAGGCGGACCTGGCGGCGATGGCGGTGAAAAACGCGCGCCTTTACCTGATGCAAAAGCTTCCCCCTAACGCGCTTGACGATCTTGCCGATCTCCAGGCGCTTCTGTGCCTGCCGCGGTTCCCGCATGTCATCGAGGCGTTCGACATCTCGAACCTGGGCGAGACGAACGCCGTGGCGGGAATGGTGCGGTTCAAGGACGGCCAGCCCGACAAATCGGGATATCGCAGGTATAAAATCAAAACCGTGAACGGCCAAAACGATTTCGCCATGATGATGGAAGTGGTGGGCCGCAGGATCAATCGCCAGAAAGAAGAGGGACAGCGGTTCGCCGATTTGTATCTCATCGACGGCGGGCTTGGGCAGCTCCACGCGGCCATGCAGCCGCTTGCGGGAGTGGAAAAGGCGCCTATGGTCGTGGCACTGGCAAAGCAGGAAGAAATAGTTTATTCTCCTTATTGTAAAGAACCGGCGCGCCTGGCGGCAACCCACCCGGTGCGGAAATTCCTCGAGCGCGTGCGCGACGAGGTCCACCGGTTCGCCATCACCTATCACCGCACCCTTCGCGGCCATCGCATCGGCGTTTCGGCGCTGCAGTCGGTGCCGGGAATGGGGAAAAAGCGGGTGGTGGAGCTTTTAAGGCATTTCGGATCGTTGAAAAGGGTAAAAGAAGCGAGCGTTGATGAAATCGCGGGAGTAAAAGGGATTCCGGCAAAGTTGGCGATGGAGATAAAGAGGTTTCTGAAGGATATTGATAAACAAGAATGATAAGCTGGGCGTTCACCTCGCCTTCGGTAAACCTCAGGCTCGGGTCGGCCCTCCTTCCGGTCTCGCCTTCGGCTCGGGCTGCCGCGGCCCCGGTATGCCTAACGGCGAGGGCCGGGCAGCACCGCGCTCCAGCGCGGCCTCCAGTTCTGCCTAACGCGTCGGCGAGTTTCCGATTCGACAAGATGCCTTAGTAACTCCAGCGGACATCGAGTTCGCATCGCTGTTTTTAATAAATCAAGCAGCCATTTCATCTTCATTAAACAACTACAGTTCGCGGGTGCGCCCAACGGATGGATGAATCTTGCAGCGATCGGAACCCGGCCGCACCCAGGAGAGGGGAGTGCCGAGGACCCCGCAGCCCCGCAGGGGCGAGGAGACCGAGGCCGGGGGAGATACCTCTCCCCCGATATCCTGTAATTTTATTTATGATCCTTTAAGAATTCTCATTGCCTCTCGCACCGTCATCGGCCTGAGGTGTTGGCTTTTTAAATACTGCAAAAATCCCCTGAACGCCGATTCCTTGCACCAGTACACCGGAAGGGGCGGCGCCGTGTCGGGCTGGATAACGTGGAAACCGATGATCACGAGCGGCGACCCGAGGCGTTTCGCATCCTCGATGCGCACCGTGATGTCGTCGGTGGTAAAGCCGCTTTTCACCGCGAAGTAGCCGAGCTCGGTGCGGTCGACACCGTCGAGGTAGTAATAATCGTGCGCGGAGCGGATATTGACAAAATAAGAGAGTGCAAGGGATTTGACCGTGTCGTTGTACTCGCCCGAAGCCCAGGCGAAACTTTCGTGCGCAAGGCCGTTTTGTACGAGAAAATCATGGCTCGCCTTCAGCATGGCAGCGGCGGTGTCGGGCGGCACCGAGGTAAGGTTGATGTGTGCCGAGCCGTGCCCGCCGCTTTCCCAGCCGCCCGCCTCCATCTCGCGCTCCTGGTCAAGCGTCACGTTGCCCTGCGCGCCGAGATAGCTGTTGGGGAAAAAATGCGTTGCCGCCCACGTGGTGTCCGTTTGGCGCATCAGCCGGTAACTGTAAGAATAGATTGACTCATCAGCATCGTCAAAAGTGATGACGACCAGCGGTGCGTCGGTCGGGGAGATGACCGGCAAAAACGGGTCGTTGCAGGACAAAAGCAGCAACGCGAGTAGGGCAGCGGTCAGAAGGCGAGCCATAAGAGTCCGATGATGCGGTTGAGCCATGCATTGCCCGTGATGGGTGATTCCCAGCCGATGCGGATGAGCGTGCGGTCGGCAAAAGGGGAAACGGCAAGGCCGAGTTCGGGAACCTGCGTCCGCGTGTCCATGCTTTTCTGGTATTCATATCCGCCATAGGCGCCGATCCATCCGAATAGCAAGTACTGTGCGTCAAGTCCGGCCAGTATCTGGTTAGAATAATAGGACTTGTTGAATTCTTTGTAATACCCGCAGCCGCTCAGGGTGAGCCCGGCCAACGGCGTATATTTTGCTTCGCCGAGCATCTCGGTGAGGTATCCTTGCTTCATGGTAATGTTCCCCCAGCCCTGGTAATACGAATACTTGGCCGCGGCGTGCAGGGAAAAGGCCGGGAGGTTTAGGCAAAAATCGTCGCCGGCCGTGGCGCTGTTGTCCTGGGTCTGCAGTTCCTGGGTCTGGATGCCGGCGATGACGCGTTCATTGATGACGCCGTTGTCAAGCGCTGTCCACATGAGATAGGCGCTCCCGTTTTCCCTATCGTTGATGGCCGCCGCGCCGCTCAGGCTGGAGCCGCCCAGGCGCTGGTCAAGCGCCAGGCCGAACCCGTAGGAGTCCCATATCACCGATGTGCGCACAAAAGGATTGAACACGGAAAACGGTTTGTAAAGGCTCGCCCTTCCAACATGCTCAGAGAGCATACCGGCCCGCGCGGTAAGTCCTTTGTAACGATAGCCGAGCGAAACCTCCTCGAAAAACGGGGATGAAAACGACACCGTGCCGCGCACCGCAACGCGGCTGAACAACGCGTCGGTAAAATTATGCGCGACCGAGGCGTCAACGATGCCCGCCTCATACGCCTTGAGGCCGGCAGGCTGCTGCAGCGAAATCCACGCGCCGGCCCAGGCCTGGACCTGCAGGGAGTCGGGCAGAGTGAAGGCGGAAAGGGAGGATGCCACTGTAAACAGTAAAAGACAAGAAATGATTTTCATAGATGGAATATTGTTTGCAATTTCATTTTGATGATTTTCGTCTTTTCTTAAGGATTGCCGCATCGGCGATATCCTGCGGCCTCCCGGACGCTTTTTTGTTTTTAATAAGGTCGTTTCTCCCGATGAAATTCACCCACGTTTCGCCAAAGGGCCCGCGCAGGGTGTTTTGTTCGGCCTTCTTGAAGGTAATGCCCGGCAGCGTATTTAAAAGATCAACCCTGGCCGGCACAACCCCGAACTGAACGATATTTCCTTTTTTTCCGAGAAGCTTATGGGAGATTGAAGTCTTGGAAAACCCGAAATCGATCAAAGATTTTATTACTTTATCAATATTTTCTTCAGAACCGAGGAAGAAAATGTCAATATCCTTTGTAAACCGTGGATGACCGTGAAAGGCAACGGCATAGCCGCCCACGATCATGTAGCGGACGTTATTTTTCTCGAACAACGTTAACAACTCTTCGAAATCTCGCTGGGTAGTCATAAAGGAATTTACCTGCCTGGATCCTCAACTGCTCGAGCATTTCAAGACGAGCGCGCGGCGTTTTAGGAACATCATCGTCGGACTTTTTTGAATGGAGCTTTCTTACGGTAATTTTCATCCGGGATTTTCGTGTCATTTTTTAACGTCGTCGGATTAATTAATGATATCGTCAAACCCGACGGGCCGCATGGTCCGTTTGATTTGCATGGAAGGAATATAAATCATCGAGGAAGGGGGATTGACTATTTGATACCCGTAAACGCTTTTTGTCAAATCGTAAGTTCTTAGTGGCAACTGTGGAAATATATTTCAAAATAAATAAGGAAAATATCGATTCATCCTGCCGTTCCGCTTTTTTATCAATTGTCGACTATCTCGGTCCGCACCCGCACAGCCTAATCCTTGGAAAAATCCCCTTCTTTCCTTTTTGAATACTGATCATCCCGTTGTTGCCGTTGACGTTCACGCCGGCGGCGAAAATAAGGAAGAAGATGGCGAGAAGCGCCAGTCCGAGAAAAACAAGGGGAAGCGTAGAAGCGTTGTTGTGGAAATGGCCGCAGCATTTTTTGACATGAAATCCGCAGCGCGGGCAGTGGCAGACAGCATCGGAAATCTGCGCTTTACATTCGGGACATTCGATGAGCGCCATTCTTAAAGCTCCTGCGCGCCGCCGAACTCCATGAAATACGGGCATTCCTCGCATTCTTCTTCAACGTACTGGAAGGAGATGCCCTCGATCATGCCGTCTACGATCCAGCAGGGTTGGCCCGTGGGTTTGATCTTTTTGGAGCATTCGTCGCAGGTGGTGGCGTTCTTTGGATTATGATTTTTAAAATACACGTAGCACGCGGGTCGTTCCTTGGGCTTGGCCGCCTCGGCTGCCGCAAGCGCCGCCTTTTCTGCTGCGGCCCGCGCCGCGGCCTCCGCCTTCTGCTCGGCCTCGGTTTCTTTTTTCTTGATCTGTTCGAAAATGTCGCGGGCCTCCATTGAAGTCTTTACAATGCGGAGGATGCGAGAAATCCTTGACGAGATAAACAAGTCGGCGATGTGTCCGTCGCCGGCGACCACCACGAGGAGTCCCTTTGCGGCGGTGATGTCCTTCTGCATTTTGACGATCGCGCCGAGCCCGCTCGAATAAATGTTTTTAACGCGGGTTAAATCGAGAATAACCTTGAACCGGTTGTGTTGCTTGAGGGTTTCCCAAACCTTTTCCAGCGCCTTGGTTCTTTCTAAGTTGATCATCCCGTCGCAGGTGACCATTGCGATTTCCGCGTCCGAGGCGGACATGATGCCCGTATCACGGTTCATCGAGAGGTAATAGGCGCATTGCCTGCACTTCTTGAGCTGCTGGCCCGACTCGTCCTGGTAGGCGCCTTTGAGCACCCAGCACTTGACATTGTCCATGTCCTGCGGATTGTCGCGGAAGCTGTTCCAGACAAAACAGGCTTCGCGCGCTTCCTTTGAGCATTTTACGACTTCATGGCATTTCACGGGAGTGCGTCCTTTCACTGCATGATAAACTAAATAATATAATGAAAGTGGCCGTTATGCAAGAGCACGCTTCGCAAAGAGGCTTTCGGCCACGAATTATTTTCCTGTCATGGATGTTCCGAGGGAGACAACGGCGGCATGGCTCGCCCTTAATTCGATAAAAGGGGTGGGTCCGGTGCACGCCAAGGAACTCGTGGAGAAATACGGCTCGCCGGTTTCTTTATTTGAAGGTGAAGGCAGGGCGGCGCTGATCCGCTGCGCGGCGGCCTTCTCGAAGGAGGCCGTGGAGCCCCGGGCGTTCCTTGATGCCGCGGAAAAGCTGCTTGATGAAATTGACCGGGCCGGCATCGCGGTGCTCACGCTTGAGAGCCAGGGGTATCCGCCGCTGTTGCGGGAGATCTACGCGCCGCCGCCAGTGCTGTTTGTCAAGGGCAGGCTCGACAGTTTCACGCGGCACGCGTGCGGGGTGGTGGGCACGCGGAAGATGAGCCAGTACGGCAGGAGCGCAACGGCCTCGATCGTGAAGCGGCTGGCGGAGAAGCAGGTCGCCATCGTGAGCGGGCTTGCGCTCGGCATCGACACCGTGGCGCACCAGACCTGCCTCGACAGTGGCGGCGTCACCATCGCGGTGCTGGGATGCGGGCTCGACCGGGTGTATCCGGCAGCGAACAAAAAGCTTTTCGACCGCATCGCGGAAAACGGCGCGCTGGTGTCGGAGTTCGACCTGGGCTCGCTGCCCGAGGCGTTTCACTTTCCCCGGCGCAACCGGATCATCGCCGGTCTTTCGGCCGGCGTGCTCGTGGTGGAGGCGCCCCGGAAGAGCGGCAGCCTCATCACGGCGAATTACGCGCTGCAGCAGGGGAGGGACGTGTTCGCGGTGCCGGGATCCATTTTTTCGGCCGCCAGCGACGGCACCTTTTCCCTGCTTAAAAGCGGGGCCATCCCGGTGATGAGCGGCGACGACATCATCGAGAACATGCAGCACCTCAGGATGCCGGGAGTCTCTGATGTCAAGGCGCCGCACGAGGGGCTCAACCTTGCCATGCCGCTCGAGCTTCTGTCGCCGGCCGAGACGGAGATCTTCTCCTGCATCGAGGCGGAGCCGCTGCGGCTCGACGCGATCGCCGAAAAAGCGGGACGCGCCATTCCCGAGCTGTTCGACATCCTGCTGAACCTCGAGCTCAAGGGCCATATCCGGCAGGTTTCGGGCCAGCAGTTTGTGCGGGCGTAGCCATGCTTAAAAAGAAAATCAAAATCAAGAAAGTCGGCAGGTGGATCGTGCTTGCGGCCGCGGCGCTTGCGGCGTATTCGCTGTTTTTCGGCAGGGCCAGCCTGGTGAAGATCTACCATTCTTTCCTTGATGTCAAGAAAAAGGAGCGCGCGCTCGTTCAGGAACACCGGGACATCGATACCCTGAAGGTGCAGAATAAAAAGCTCGAAAAAGACACCGCCTACATGGAAAAAATCGCGCGGGAAAAGCTCGGCATGGCCCGCAAGGACGAAAAGGTTTACAAATTCATCCAGGAGCCAAAATAGCCATGTACCGGCTCTGGCATGCCTTCCGTCACCAGCTGACGCATTCACTCAGGCAGATGCGCACCAACATCCTTGCGGGATTCCTCTTGCTCCTTCCGATCTTCGCCTCGATTCTTATATTGTACAAGCTGTTCAAGCTGCTCGATTCATGGGCGTATTTCGCGGTTCCCGCGGCGCAGCGGGTGCATATCGTGCCGGGCATGGGCCTTGTGGTGCTCCTCGCGGTTGCGTGGTTCACCGGGGCGGTGGCGCGGAATTTTATCGGCCGGCGGCTGATGAAAGCGGGCGATTCGCTGCTCACCAAGATCCCGTTTTTCAACAAAATCTACGGGATTCTCAAGCAGATCGTTGACGCGATCGCGAGCCCCAAGAAAAAGGTATTCAATAAGGTGGTGCTTATCGAGTTTCCCGAAAAAGGCTCCTATTGCCTCGCGTTTGTCACCGCCAGGGAAAACCGGGAGATTTCCGCGAAAACCGGTGAGAAAATGGTGGGCGTTTTTCTCCCTAAAGTGCCCAACCCCACGGCCGGGTTTCTCATATTTGTCCCTGAATCGAAGCTCGTGGAAGTGGATATCAGCGTCGAGAAGGCCATCAAGCTCGTGGTGTCGGGCGGCGTGGTTTCGGCTGAGCGCCGGCAGCCCGTCGAAGAAACGCTCGAGGAACCGCTCACCCTTGCGTCCCTGGGCAGGCTTTTCAGGCCGGGAAAGCGGCCGCCGGACGATCCGCGCGACTGACCCATGGCACCCCACAAGACAAGAGCGTTCATTCTCAAAGTAAATCCTTTCCGCGAGTCAAGCAGCATCCTGTACCTTCTCACCGAGCACCACGGTCTTGTGCACGGCGTCGCAAAAGGCGTACGGCGGAAAAAGAGCGGGGTCCCGAACCTCGAACGCGGGTTTTTAGTTGAGCTGCTGCTGTATGCGAGGCCGCACCGGGAGCTTCACACGCTCGGGGCCGTCGCCGTTCTCGACCATTATCCGCGGCTGCGCACCGACGTGCATAAGGCCGCGGTCCGCGACACCGCCTTTGAGGTGATGCTCGCGACCATGTCGCCGGATGCGCCGCACCCGGAGTTGTTTTCGTACCTGTCTGACTTTATGGCGCTTCTCGAAACGCAACCGTGCGCCCGCTGCTTTCCCGGCATGGCCTGGCGCTTCCTGTACGATTTTTCCTCGCTCATGGGCTTCGGGCCGAATATTGACACATGCGCAAATTGCGGACAAAACATTGCCGGGAAAAACGGCGCTTACCTGATCGTGGAAAACGGCACGCTATTGTGCGGCGCTTGCACGCCGCAGCGCCAGAAAAGCGGCGCGTTCCTGCCGCAGGCGGCGCTGGCCCTGCTCGCGGACGGCGCATCATCCGAGCAATTCGACGAAGTTCGGAGCCTGCCCGGTGCCGAGATGCGGCGCGTGAACCGGCTGCTGGCCGCCTACTGCCAGTACCATTTCCAGCGCGCCTCCGGTTTCAAATCGGTGGATTTTCTCGACAGCCTTGCAGAAACGCCGGCGCTTCAAAACGAGAGAAGCAACAATCAATGACGCAGATTGTGCAGATACTTGACAATTACGCAAAGCTCCGCCGGTACTGCGATTCATTTTTTACCGCGGTACAACAAAGGTATCCCGGCGACATGGCATGCAAAAAAGGGTGCTTTGCTTGTTGCGAGCTTCACAGCGTGTGCGCCATTGAGGCGCATGCCCTTGCCTTTTACCTGAAAAGACGGGCCGTTCCATCCAGGAAAAAACGGAGCGACCGATCGAAATGCGCGCTGTGCGTTAACGGGAACTGCGCCGCATATCCGGCGCGTCCGGTGATCTGCCGGTCGCACGGCCTGCCCCTTCTTCTTGACAAGGGAAAAACCGTCGCTTCAAGCTGCGATTTAAACTTTTCCCGCCGCGACCCTGCGTCGCTGCCGGCCTCCCGTGTTTTTGACACGGCCGCGATCACCGGAAACCTGGTACGGCTCAACATGGCGTTCTGCATGGCGGCCGGCATCACCGAGCTTGCCTCCCGACGCTTTACTATGGCGGCCGTGCTTGCAGGCGAGCTTCCGGAGATTATTTTGAAGAGCAACCCTTAAAAGGAGAACCTATGCCGTCATCAATTCTCGAAACGCTGCTTGCCGACATCAAGGCCGCCATGAAGTCGCAGGAAAAGGAAAAACTGCTCGCGTTGCGCACCCTGCATTCCGAAATCAAGAACCTCGAGCTCATGGAACGGAAGGAGCTCGACGACGGAAACGTTGCGGGCGTTATCGCCAAGGCGATCAAGCAGCGCATGGAATCAATAGAGCAATACAAGACCGCCGGCAGAACCGATTTGGTTGAAAAGGAACAAGCGCAGGCGGACCTTTACAAAAAGTACCTGCCGGGCCAACTGACAAAAGAAGAGATCGAAGGCATCATTGACCGCGCGGTCGCCGAGGCCGGCGCCCAGGGAAAGGCTGACATGGGAAGGGTCATGAAGATCGTGATGCCGCAGGTCAAGGGCAGGGCCGACGGGAAAACGGTGAATGAAACGGTGGCGCGGAAGCTGGGCAAGCCCTCGGCATGAAACCCGCGCTGTCGCTCATCATCGCGGTGTACAAGCGCCCGGACTTTCTCGAAAAAATTTTCGCGAGCCTTTGCCGCCAGACCTTTCGCGACTTCGAGGTGCTTGTCGCCGACGACGGCTCTGGCCCGGACATCGCGGATACTGTAAAGAAATGGCGGAAGAAATCCAGCCTTGCGGTGCGGCATGCGTGGCATGAAGATGAGGGGTTCAGAAAGACCGTGATCGTCAATGCCGCGGCCGCGCAGGCGCAGGCCGAATATCTGGTGTTCATCGATGGCGACTGTGTGCTGCATCACAGGTTCCTCGAACGTCATCACGACCACAAGCGCCGGGGGGCCGTGCTTGCGGGCCGCAGGGTGATGCTGGACGAGGACATTACAAATACGATATCGGTTGACGATATAAAATCGGGAAAAATAGAAAAGGCCCCGTTCTGGTGGAACCACTGCCCTCGGGATCAGCGAAAGCACGGCATATATATCCCCGGCTCTTTCTTGCTCGAAAACATATTTGGGAAGCGGTACTGGATCGTCGGCAGCAATTTTTCAGTGCACGCGTCGGATTTCGCCTCTGTCAACGGCTATGACGAAGCCATCACGGGCAGGGGCGTTGAGGACATCAATCTTACGGAGCGCTTCAGGCTGAAGGGCGTGCGCGTCATGACCATCACGCGCGAGGCGCTGCAGTATCATTTTTTCCACAGGTCCGATCCCATGCCCCACGACATCGAGGCGTATAAACGGTTCTGCACCCCAACCAATTTTTGGGCCGAAAAGGGGCTTGAGGGGCACCTATGACGGGCGATCCTCTTTTCAGGACCGTTGTTGACGTTCCGGAAAGTTCATCCGGCATTGCCCATGGACAAAACATTCTCTGCCTTGGCTCGTGCTTTGCCGAAACCATCGGCGGCAGGCTCGTTGAAAACAGGTTTAACGCATGTGTCAATCCTGCCGGGCCGCTGTTCAACTCCTTGTCGATGGCCGCGTGCCTGAGGCGGCTTTTCGATGCAAGGCCATATGCCGAGGATGATATTTTCCCTGCCGACGGACTGTGGCATTCGTGGGACCATCATTCCCGGTTTTCATCGGCGGCGAAGGAAGATTGCCTCAAGGGCATCAATAAACGGTTCTCCGCCGGGACGGAATCGCTGAAGGGCCTTGACGTTCTGATACTCACGTTCGGCACCGCGTTTGTCTATCGCCTGAAGGAATCCGGCAGGGTCGTGGCCAATTGCCACAAGCAGCCGCAGGAAAGGTTTGTCAGGGAACTTCTTTCGATCCGGGACATCGCCGATGAATGGACGAAACTATTTCGCGAACTGCAACGGCATCATCCAAAGGCAAGGTTCATTGTCACCATAAGCCCGGTGCGGCATCTGCGCGACGATCCGCACGATAATCTTATCAGTAAATCAACCCTCGCCTGCGCCGTGCACGAGCTTGAAAAGGCAATTCCGCAATTGTATTATTTCCCGGCCTACGAAATCATGATGGACGAATTGCGGGATTACCGGTTTTACGAAAAAGACATGGCGCACCCGAATGAGGTCGCGGTTGATTTTATCTGGGATAAATTTGTTAATGCCTGCGTGGAAAAGAGGTCGAAAGAATTTGTAAAGGATTATGAACCGGTGAGGGCGGCAATGGGGCACAGGGTGATGAAAGGCGGGAAAGAGGCGAAAAACTTTATTGAGATAAATTTGGAAAAGATAAAGGAGCTGGAAAAAAAATATCCTGGGTTTAGGTTTGAGGGGGAGAAGGAATATTTCGGAAGATTGATTTCCTAATTGTTTAATTAGATTTATCGGGGGAGAGGTATACTCCTTCGGGCACTTCCCAGGGTCGTCTCCCCCGGCCTCGGCCTCCTCGCCGCACGGTGATCGAGCAGCCGCTCCTTGGACCGGAGTATCGAGATGCAGTGCGGCTGCGGGGTCCTCGGCACCCACCTCTTCTGGGTGCGGCCGGGTACCGCTGGTTGCAAGCTTCATCCTTCCGTTGGGCGCACCCGCGACCGGCAGTTGGTAGGAAAAAATGTTAGCAGTGCACCAAAATTTTTTTCCTTTAAAAGTAATCAATCATGGAAAATATATCTACTGTCTACCATACCGGCGGACTCGGAGACTTTATCACTGCATTTCCAGCGATAATTGAATGGAACAAGCGGAACAAGAGTTGCAGGAAAATTCTTCTCGGCAAACCCTCCTACGGCATTCTCGGCGTTCACGCAGGATTGTTTGATGAAATCTGGGACGTTGAGAGCGCGGCGTTTTCGTGGCTTTATAATTTAAATTCGCCGGCGCATCCGTCAATAAAGGATATGCTGTCTGGCATTCAATCCGCGCTTCTATTCACGTCCGGGGATTCGCCGGTTCTCGCGCGGTTCAGACAATTGGAAGTAAAAAAGCTGCTTTTTCAGGATCCCTTTCCACAAATGAGAATTCATATTGCTGATTATCATCTCTCGCTTTTCAATAAAGATTCAAAGCCTCCATTGAAATCAACGGCAAAGCTATTTCCCCATCCCGATTTTAAAAATGAGGCGGACAAAAAGCTTAATGGAATTGGAAGGTTCATTACGTTGCATCCGGGAAGCGGAAGCGAAAGAAAAAACTGGCCGGCCGATGAATTTTTCGCGCTGGCCGACAAGCTGAGGGAAAAAGGATTCAGAATGGTTTGGATAGCCGGGCCCGCGGAAACGGAAATGTCCTTTCCGTCAACTGATGCCGTGGTTCAAAACGCGGCGCTTCCGCTGCTAGTCCATATTTTATCCAACGGTTCGCTTTACATCGGCAATGATTCGGGAATCTCCCACCTTGCCGCGGCATGCGGCGGACGCTGTGTTGTTTTGTTCGGGCCATCGGATGCAGGGGTGTGGAGGCCGGTGGGGGAGAATATCGTCATTGTCAAAGCGCGAAATGGGGATTGCTTTCCATGCCATCCTTCACGAGACAAAATAACGCCGAAGGTATGCAAGAGATCATGCATGAGTGACATATCCGTGGAAGAAGTATTTGATTCTTGTAAAAAGGTATTGGCTCCCTTGCAATGATGAACTTTTCCTGAAAGGGAACGTTTCCGGCGTAGAGGCCAAGGAGATAAACGCCGGGGGACAAATGGGAAATATCCAAGATATGTTTTCCTGTTCCTAGCATTAATATTCCCGACTGCAATATAACCCGGCCAGAACAATCAACGGCCTTAATGATTCTGGATGATTCAGTGATTTTGCTGGTGTTGCGATGGAATTGAGTCGCGGAAACATCCTTGAGAACAACGGGCGATGTTCGAGGCTGGTTTGCCGCCGGCCATGTTAAATAAACCACCCACGTATAAATTATCCGAGTTGTCAACGATAAGGGCATTCACATAAACAGGAGGAATAAGGTTGATAATACCAGCCAACCCGCTGCCCAAGGAGCTCCATGACGAGCCGTTCCAATTGCGAATGATACAGGCCAACCGCTCCAAAAGTTCTTTCCCGCAGCACTCCATGAAGAACCATTAAATTTTGCGATTCATTCATAGCTCACACTTCCATAGTTGCTCCCAAGAAAACTCATTCCGGGCCCCGTCCCACTTTGCGATATTATTTGCCAGGACCCCGCCAGCCGTATCAAAATCGCCGCCAGCATAAAGATTTCCGGATTTATCCAAGGCGAGGCAATTAACGCTGGAAGATGATCCAGGACAATTAATCCCCGGAACGCTTACCCAATTATCATCCGATATGGTTGTTTGGCCATGGGCAATAATAAACGGAAACAAACCAAACATATTTGTAATTGTAAACTTTCTAACCATTGAAGTATCCTCCGGATATTTGAAGGACAGAATTGCAGCTTTCATATAATTTACCAATTAATCAAATCAGTGTCATCACTATTTTTAAAAAATGTATTCTGTAGGAAAACACACTAATAAGGCTCGTTTGTGATCCTCCTTTTAACTTCCAGCAATAATTCACTTTCCTCGAATAATTTGATTTATCCCCCACCCCATGCTATTTTGCATACAGAAAAAAATCATCTTCAACCAATACGAATTTAAAAAGGCACCGCAAATGACCACCGCCCTCATCACCGGCATCAACGGCTTTGCCGGCAAGCACCTCCATGCATTGCTGCATAAAAAAGGCCGCCGTGTTGCCGGGCTGGACGTCAAGCAGACCTGCGATCTTGACAACGTGGCCTACGAGATGGTTGACATAACGGACAGCGACAGCGTCGCCCAGGCGTTCAAGCGGCTCTCGCCCGACGAGATATATCACCTGGCGGGCGTGAGTTTCCCGGCCGAGGCCGACCGCACGCCCCGGAGCGCGCTCGATATCAACATCACCGGCACCATATCGGTGATCGACGCCATGAAGCGGTTTTGCCCCAAGGGCAGGCTTCTTGTGGTCGGGTCGGCAAAGGAATACGACATCAACGCCGAAGGGCCGGTCACCGAGGACATCGTCCCCAACCCCACGAATTTTTACGGCATATCCAAATACGCGACCGAGCTCATCGGCCTCCAGTATTGCCGGCAGTACGGTCTTGACATTCGGTTCACCCGCTCGTTCAACCATACCGGGCCGGGCCAGTCGTACCTGTTCGTATGCTCCGACTGGGCCCGCCAGGTCGCGCTTGCCGAATCCGGCCTGGGTCCTTGCGAGGTCCGCGTGGGAGACTGCAATGTCGAAATCGATTTTTCCGACGTGCGCGACGTGGTGAGCGCGTACCGGCTCATCATGGAGAAAGGGAAAAAGACCCGGATCTACAACGTCTGCTCGGGCAAAACGCGAAAGCTCCCCGATATCCTCGATTATCTGAAGAAAAAATCCTCAAAACGGATTGCGGTGGTTTGCGAAAAGAAAAAGCTCGGCGAAGTAAAGACCTACCGCCGGCTCGCCGGGGACAATGGGCGCCTGCGCGCGGAAACCGGCTGGGAACCGGCGATCCCGTTTGAAAAGACCCTCGATGATCTGTACGAATATTGGCTGCAGGAATTGAGGAAATCCTGAATCTGGTCCTACTCATGCTTTAACGGTAAACGCGTCTGCGCATCCACGCGTCAACTTCTTAGTGTTTCAGTCCGTCCCAGCTCAGGATGAGCTTTCCGATCCGGTTCCAGCGGATGCCCAGCGGCAGTTGCCACAAGGGGAACTTGTCGTCCCAGGAGAAATACAGAATGAAGGCCTTTGCCTTGATGAAATTGCGGTTGAGGAATCCCCAGTAGCGCGAATCCATTGAATCGTCCCTGTTGTCGCCCATCATGAAGTAGTTGTCGTTCTTGACCACGTAGGTCGTTACGAGCTTGCCGTCGATGTACAGCAGCTTGCGGATTTCCACGGTTTTGTCATGGAACTGGCCGCTTACCTGGCGCACGATGTCGTCGATCGCGATCCAGTTGTCGATGAGGTTGAAGTTGATTTCACTGAACGGCACCTCCCAGTACCCGTTGATGATCACCTTCTGGCTGTTGGAGAATTCGCTGTTGAGATAAAGCTGGAACTTGACAGACACGATATTGCGCGGGTTTTCCTGCTTGACCAGGTGCTTGAAAAAAAGGAACTCCCGGTCCGGGAGCGCGGCCTTGAAGTTGAGCGTGTCGCCCTTCTTGGGCACCCGGAGCGGCTCGAACGCGGTGATGCGCGGGTCGAGCTGCCCGCCGTGAATGTACTGTCCCTTGGGCGGCAGGATGAGCTGCCTGCCGTCGACCGTCACCGTGGTGCCGCTCACCTGGATGGTCTGGCCCGGACCCGCCACGCAGCGCTTGATGTAGTCCTTTTTGTCAAGGCCCGGGTACTTGAAGATGATGACGTCGCCGGGCTTGGGGTCGGTGACGCCGGGGAACTTGGTGTACATGAACGGCAGCACGGGCGCGCCGTAAATGAATTTGAGGCCGAGCAGAAAATCGCCCACCAGCAGGCTCTCCTTCATGGAGCCGGTGGGGATCTTGAAGGCCTGGATCACGTAGACAATGGCGATGAGCGCCATGACGAGCGCCGAGACCATGTCCTTGGTGAAATGGAAAATGCCCTCTTTTTCAGATCTGCGGGGCGCTTTCTTTGCGTCTTGCTGTTTTGCTTCCGTCTTTTTGTCCAAAAATCCTCCAAATTATTTTACCGACAATGCATCTGTTGACATGATACGAAACTGTAAAAAACATTACCGCAAAGGCGCAAAGATAAATGCATGTTTAACGAGAATGTGGGGTGATCCTTTTTTTCTTTGCGCATTTCGCGTCTTTGCGGTAATTTTGTGCGACAATCAGGTTAGTGAAAATACTCTAAGACAGCCTCATGCACCAAGCCGTTGGAGCAGACAAATGAACCGTTATAGATCGAGGGCTTGCCGTTGATATCGGAGAACTTGCCGCCCGCCTCGGTGATGATGCATGCCGCCGCGGCGCAGTCCCAGGGCTTGTCGACCAGGTTGGCGCACAAGTCAAGCCTCCCGCACGCCACGCCGCCGTACGAATACGCGTCCATGAAACCGTATGCATAGTCCCAGCGCTTCATGAGCGCAAGAAGCTTTTCAGCTTCGCGGGATGATGCCTTTTCTATGAAACCGATGCCGCTTCCCATGGCGCGCGGAAGCTCCTTGGTTTTGGACACGGATATCCGCCGCTTGTTGAGATACGCGCCCCCGTCTTTCTTTGCCCAGAAGGTTTCCGCCATGGCGGGCAGGTGAATGCACCCGCACACGAGCTCGTTTCCGTCTTCAAGCGCGATCAGCACGCTGTGTGTGGGGATTTTGCGCAAATACGGCCGCGTGCCATCGAGCGGATCAACAATCCACGTTCTGCCGCTCTGACCCTTCTCTTCGCCGGTCTCCTCGCCGAGAAACCCGTCCCGCGGGAACTGCTTCGCCAGCATGCCGTGGATGACCGACTCGCACTTCCTGTCGACTTCCGTGACCGGCGAGGCGTCGTTTTTTATCTGTACCTCAGGGAGGTTGTCCCGGTATTCGAGATGGATTTTTCCCGCAGCGAGCGCCGCATCGCGGCAGGCCTTGAGTTCCGCATCGTACGACGACATGAATACGTTCTACCCTTTGGATTATGACGGATGTCCCGCAAATTTTCCCCTGTAAAAATGCATCCCAGAGCCCGCATATCGCAAGGAGAAAGATGGCTGCTTGATGTTTCATCGATGTAACCCGTATTATTTTATAATTTTCTCAGTGTGTTCTGGGCCTCTGTGGCTATTTTATTTTTTCTTGATAAAAAATGAAACCATGACCGCTCCCTACGATCCGTATTCCCTGTTCCCGCAGTTCGAGCCCGTGGGCTGGAACCCTGCCGGCGGTTCGACAACCGACGCCGATTCCCTTGTTTATTCCCTACGGCGCGACCACGGCGTGCGGGGCGCGTACCGGCTGCACAACCCCAACGACGAGATCAACGACGGCCTCCACAACCTTGACAAGGTGATCATCGAATACCGCATCAACGCCATCAGCTACGCGCTGTTCACAATCCGCGACCTGTTGAGCGCGCCCTATTCCTTTGACGCGGGCGGCTCGGGCAACATCATCGGCGACATCGCGGAGCGCATCGCCCGCCGCGTCACCAAATACTGGCTCAAGCACCACAGCCCGCACGGGAAGACCGGTGGCATCTTCGACCGGCGCTTCAACCCCAAGGAGCGCGACGACTTCATCATCGCCAACTCGCAGCAGTACATCCTCAAGATACGAAGATACCCCAACCTGGTGATCCTGGAAAAAACCGGCAGGGGAAAATACGGGTACGAAAACATTAAGGAGCTCGACGGCCTGTTCGATTACCGGTATTTTCTGCAGCGCAACATCCTGGTCCTTGAAAGCAAGCTGGAGAAGCTGACCGTGGACGCCGGCGACCTGCTGGAAAATCTTTTTGCGCCGCTCGCCACCCTGTTTCCGGACGCGCATTTCTCCTACGTGTTGTTTACCGACAGGAATTCCATTTACCAGAAGAGAAACTACGAGCGTCGCCGTCAGCTCAAGCAGTTTCCCCTCAGGTTGTACCGCCGCCTTGCCGACGCGGGAATCGCCACGCTGTTTTTTTCGTTCAACGAATCCCGCGACGATTTCGAGCGGATGAAGGACCACCTCGTCACCCAGTACCGCGCCATCAACCGGATGGGCGTTACCCTGTCGGGCCGCACCATGATCACCGACAAGGAGCTCATGATCTTCGACGGCGGCGAGACCCCGCACCTAAAGCTGGTCAAGGAACCGCATTCGGGTTTTTGGCGGGAGGTGAGATTGACACATAAGAGCAGGAAGAAATAAGATTTGTTTTGGAGGGAGAACCGACCCCATCAAAGGCATCGCGCTTTGCATGGGGGGACGCCCATTTTTATTTGTCATTTTATTTCTTTTTTGCAATCTTCTTTATCTTTTCAGAAAACCCCTTTGTCAACTTCACCACAAACGGATATCGGTCCGCGGCGGTTAGAAGTTTTGCGCTCCGGTAGTCGCCGCATGCAAAAAGCAATTTGACCGTGAACGTTCCCCGCGTGGCGAAGGAAAGGCACGAGCCGAAGGCGTGGCCTGCGGCGCAGCCCGAAAGCTCTTTTCTTTGAAGCCTGAGCGCGGTGGCGTAATTGTACACCGAATCTATGTTTTCCCGCAGTTCCGCATACAGCGCCGCGGGAAGCCCGATGATCACCGAATCGCTTTTCCCGGCAGAATCGTGCCACGCGAAAAAGTAAGCAGTATCAACGGTGAGGGGGAAATCGGGCCCGCTGCCGGCGGTCACCGTGGCATCGGCATGCGGCCTGCCGGCAAAAGCAAACAGACAGGAAAAAAATAACGGCGGTAAGATTGACAGACGCGAAAACATGCGGTAACGCTCCTCGGGAATTATCGGGCTTGCTTTGAGGCCTGGTCGGTGAGAACCTGGATGTTCTTTTCCGCGAGCTTGAAATAGGGATGGCCGGGGTTGCCCATGAGCAGGTTCTGCACCTCGGACCAGGCGTCGAGCGCCTTTTTCCGCGCCTCCTCAGTCGCCTGCACCATGAAATCGCCGGTGAGGCACGATGCCTTGACATATGATGAAGTAAGATCGAGCGCGCCGGCGTCGCCGATGCTGGCTGGCGCCCGCCGGCTTTCGTCGCACAGGGCCTCGGCCTCGGCGTATCGCCTGAACGAGGCGAGGTGCTGGGCCTTGGCCAGATAATATTCCTTGTCCGGCACATCGGGCCGCAAAAAGAAAGCGCCGAGCGCCTCCTTGTTGCCCAGACCCTGCAGCGCGCGCAGCTTGTACAGCCGCGCGGCCACCGTGGCCGCGCTCTCCCGGTCGAGCGCGTCGAACAGCGAGAGCGCGGTGGTGAAGTCGCCCTTGTTTGTTTCTTCGGCAAGAATTTTCAAAAGGTCATTTGTGCCGTATTGTTTCTGCAAAGAGGCGACGAGCGGCGTGGCCGTGCCGGACGGTAAAAGCAGATCTTCCGCATGGTTGCTTTGAATGTCGCCCGCCTGTGCGCGCGCCTTTTCCGGATCCGACGCTTTCTTCACGGGAAGGGACAATCCTTCTGCGGATGACGGCGCGGTCGGTTGATGGGCCACCGGGCCCTTTGAAGCAGGTGACGCCTTTACGGATGAAAAATTCCCCGGCGCTGATGTTGCGCCATGAGACCCGCCTGCCGGCTTCATATAAAAGAGCCAAGCACATGCCGCCGCAGCCGCAACTGCGCCGCATGCCGCGACTTTCGGAAGTATCCGCGGTTTCCGCCGGTATCCCACAATGTTTTTTTCAAGAGTGTTGATGTAATATTCGACAAGGTCTTCGGGTTTTTCCTTCGACAGCCTGGAATGAATTTTTTCCAGCCGCGAAAGTATTTCCGCAACGCTCCCGATGCGCCGATCCGGATTGAGGGTGAGGCAGGCATTGATGAGTTTGATGAGCTTTTTCGGGCATTTCACCTTGAACTCGGAAACCGGCATGTAGGCGTTTTTCATCCGCGCGGTCACGAGCTTGGCCATGTTTTTTTCCGGAAACGTGCGCTGGCCCGCGATCATCTCGTACAGGACGCAGCCGAGCGAAAAAATGTCTGAGCGCGGCGACGCGCGCTTCGCGCCCTCGAGCAGCTCTGGCGCGATGTACTGCATGGAACCCACCACGGTGCCGTCCATGGTGTGCATGGACACGCCGGTGGGCGTGGCGATGCCGAAATCCATGAGCTTGACCATGCCGTTCTTGGAGATCATGATGTTGCCGGGCTTCAGGTCTCGGTGCAGAATGCCCACGTGCCGCTTGTCGTTGATGAGATAGGCGTGGTTGTGCGTGAAATCGAGCGCCCTGCACACAAGGATGCCGATGGCGGTGCAGACCTTGAGCGGCAGGCTGCCGCGCTCGCGGATCACGGCATCGAGCGAAAAGCCGTCGATTTTTTCCATTTCGATATAGGGAAGACCATGCCAGTCGCCCACGTTGTGGATCTCGATGATGTTCGGATGCCTCAGCTGAGCCGTGATCCTCATTTCGGTCTCGAACCTGCCCGTGGTTTCAACCGAGGCGTTCGGCTTGAGCACCTTCACCGCGCGCGAGATCCCGAGTTTTTCGACCCAGATCTCGTACACGACGGCCGCGCCGCCCTCGCCCAGAACTGACATGATGGTGCCCGAGCCAAGCGGCACCGCAGCCGAGCCGTTCGGAAGCACCGGGATCTGCCGGGAAAGGATCCCGGGGGGAGTAACCGTGCTGACTTCTGCGCCTCCGGAATTCCGGTCCGGCACATCAACGGAAGGAGGTATCGAAGTGGTTCCCATTGTCATTTAAATATAAGCAGAATTTGAAAACTTCAGCCGATAAATAATGGAAAAAATCGGCGAACAATCCAACAAGGCGCAGGTCAAAATCAAACATTAAACGGGATTTTTCCGGAAAACGGCGCACCACCATTCGTTTTCCCTGGCATCGCTTTTCAAAGTGAAATTCTTTTTTGATAAAATTTCAAGGGTCCGGTTTTTTTCGTTAAGGAGAAGCCCCGACCAGATAAATACGCCCCTGGGTTTGAGCAACTGGGAAATGCGGTCAAGAAGGGACGTGCCTTCGGAGGAGATCAAGTTCATGACCGCGATATCGAAGAGCCCGTCATTCTTGAATATGTCAAGAGAACCTATGGCAAAGGAAATACGCGAACGGGCCCGGTTTTTCCGGAGGTTTTCGGCGAGGTTTGAAGCGCACACGGGATCAACATCAATGCCGACGGCGTATGCCGTTTTGCAAAGGTCTGCCAAAAAACACAGGATGCCCGAACCGGTGCCTATGTCCAGAGCCGCGGGCGGGTTCTCCGCCCTTGCGATCTGGCCGGCGAGGGCCTTGCAGGCAAGCCTCGTGGTTTCGTGGTGGCCGGTGCCGAACGCCATTTTCGGTTCTATTTTTATCCATGTATCTCCGGAAGCCATGGGCGGCCTGAGCCAGACGGGCGCGACCCAGACGCCGTTCACCACCTGCACCGGTTTCATGGACTGCTTCCACTTCGCGTTCCAGTCCTCGTCCTTGACAACCGATATCGATATGGGCTGGCAGGGGTTGAGGTCCATAAGATAAAATTCCGCGGTGTGGAGCGCGGCGCTGGTGGAGAAATAACACTTGAGTCTTATCCGGCCCTTTGCTTCCTCTTCTTCGCACCCCAGCATGCCCAAGCCGTACCAGATGGCCTGGGCCCGTTCGCTGGCTTCGGGCGGCAATTCACAGGTGAGGCAGTATGCGCGCATAAGTCAATTTCTTAGGATTTTAAAATAAATCTGCCACAGAGACACAGAGGCACAGAGAAAAAACGATATCAAAGATAAGATTAAAGATTCAAAAATTAAAGTTTTCAAAACACGTAATTGGTCCTGAATCTTGAATTTTTAATTCACCCTATATTCTGCCCTGTGTCTCTATGCCTCTGTGGCTATTTTATTTTTTATCTTAATCAGGTTTTACGACTTTTGACCGCCGGATGGCGCAGAACTCGCCGCAGATGCTGCAGTGCGACGGATCGCCCTGCGGCGGCAGCGAGGCGCGGTAGCGGGCCGCCTTTTCCGGGTCAACGCAGAGCGAGATGAGCTTGTCCCAGTCCAGGTTTATTTTCGCGCGCGATATTTCCGCGTCCCATTCCTTTGCGCCGGGAAGGCCGCGGGCGATGTCGGCGGCGTGTCCCGCAATGCGGGAGGCGATCACGCCCTCGCGCACGTCGTCGACCGACGGCAGGCGCAGGTGCTCTGCCGGCGTCACATAGCACAGAAAATCGGCGCCCGCCATGGCGGCGAGCGCGCCGCCGATGGCCGCCGAGATGTGGTCGTAGCCGGGCGACACGTCGGTGACCAGCGGGCCCAGAACGTAAAAGGGCGCATTGTCGCACAGCGTCTTTTCGATCTGCATGTTTGAAATGACCTGGTCGAGCGGTACATGGCCCGGGCCCTCAACGAACACGCCCACGTTTTTTTCGCGCGCCTTCTTCACGAGCTCCCCCAGGATCACGAGCTCCTGCACCTGCACGCGGTCGGTGGCGTCGGCGATCGCGCCGGGACGGAACGCGTCGCCCAGGCTGATGCACACGTCGTGCTTTGCGCATATGTCAAGGAGCCTGCCGTAGCCGGCGTAGAGCGGGTTTTCCTTTTTATTGTGGTGGATCCATTCCATCATGATGGTGCCGCCGCGCGACACCGCGCCGGCCGTCCTGCCCGCGTGCCTGAAACGCTCCACCGACTCCAGGGTGACGCCGCAGTGCAGCGTGAGAAAGTCGACGCCCTGCTCGCAGTGCCGCTCGATCACCTCGAACATTTCGTCCGGCGTGATCTGGAGAATGGATTTTTTCCTGCTCTGCGCGATAACCGCCATTTCGTACAGCGGCACCGTACCCACGGCGACCGGGCATTCCGCGATGATGGTTTTGCGGATCGCGGTAAGGTCGCCGCAGGTGGAAAGGTCCATGATGGCGTCGGCGCCGTAGTTCAGGGCGACACGCATTTTTTCAAGCTCTTCGGCGATGTCCGCTTTTGACGACGAGGTGCCGATGTTCGCGTTCACCTTGATGCGTGTGCCTTTGCCGATGGCAAGCGGCTCGATGCTGCGCTTCGCATTGCGCACGATCACGATGGTGCCGTCGCAACACGCCTTCCGAACCTGTTCGGCAGGCAGGTTTTCTTTTACGGCTGCCTTTTCGGCATCGGCCGTGACAATGCCTTTTTTCGCTTGGGAAACCCGTGTCATGAGGATCGTCTTTCTGCGCAAAGAATGTATCAAAAATAGATCAGGCGGGAAGCATGGTATTCAGTTCTTTTTCTATGGCAACCGGACCTTGGTAATGATAAAATGAGTAAAAAGATAAAATAAATGAGCCTCTTTTCCGAATTATAAAATTGTTTTTCGGATGCCTCGGGAACTATATTTGGTAAACTAATTTTTTCAAAAGAGGACTGTACCGTGGCAAAAAAAACCAAGTCAAAGAAGGTTGCAAAGCCGGTTAAAAAGGCGAAAAAGGCCAAACCGGCGTCCCGCGAAATCAAACCCGTGCGGAGGCTCACCAGGCAGGAGCTCCAGTATTTTAAGGACCGGCTCCTCAAGGAAAAGAAAAAGGTGCTTGAGGAAATGGACGAGATCCAGAACGAGAGCCTCAAGACCTCCATCGCAGACCAGTCGGGCGAAAATTCACGGTACTCCTACCATCTCGGCGACACCGCGTCCCTCGCCTACGGCAGGGAGTTCTCCATGGGGCTTGCCGAGCGCCAGCAGAAATACATGGAACAGATAGACGAGGCGCTCCAGCGCATCGATGACGGCACCTACGGCACCTGCCTGGTGACCGGTGAGGCAATTCCCATCGAGCGGCTCGAAGAGGTGCCTGTTGCCAAATATTCGGTCCGCGGCAAGGAAATTTTGGAAAAGCGCAAACAGAAAGGCACAGCATAATCCTAAAAGGATTTCTCCGGATTCTTCGTGCGCCGGTTCCCGCCTTAGTTGTTCACTCCCTCGACCTACCTTCGCGCCTATGGCCACTCGTGTTTTGCCTCCCGCTTTTCGCGTCGGTTTTTGCGAAATCCGGCATTGAAGCCGTAGTTTTTTCTGATTCGAGCCGCACCGTCATCATTGATGAATCGCTCGATCTTAAGCCCGCGCTTGTCCGTGATGCCGTGAAAAGGGCCGCTCCGGGTAAAAAACAGGACGCGGTAAAAAAGCTCCTCGATTCGCTCGGCTTTTTTTCCCGCTCCTGCGATACGGTTTCCAAGGACACCATCCGAATAAATCCCGCTGGCCGCGGCCGCGTTGATTCCATCATAATAAACAGCGCCGCAGGGCTCGCGCCCGATTCCGTGACAAGGCTTCCGCTCCCGCGCCCCTACGACGCCGGGGAAATCCAATCGTTTGCAAAGAAAACGATTTATGCTCTCGGCACCAAGGGGTATCCGTTCGCCTCGCTCGCCATTGCCGTACGGACCAGGCCCGACTCCCAGGCCGTCCGGGCAGGGTGGCGGCGCGAGCTGATCGCCGTCGTCTTTGACGTACGCGAAAACGGCCGCTACGCCTTCGCGGCGCCGCTTATCACCGGTGCCGCGAAGACCGACCGCAAACTCCTGTTGCACGACATCATGTTCAGGGAAGGCCGACCCTTTGACCTGCGCAAGGTGGAGGAGTCGCGCGACCGCCTGCTGTCGCGGCCCTACGTGACGTCGGCCGAGGTGTCGTCGCCCACGGTGCTCCTCACCGCGACGCTCACCTCCGACACGGCCGCACGGGCGGCCGCGCCGCCGCTTGACAAGGTAATAGTCCCGGTTTCGTGCGCCGACCGGAACGGCTTCGGTTTCGACGGCGCGCTCACCTTCCAGGCGGGCGGCGGTTCGGCCGCGAACAGCTTTTACGGCGTTGTCAACCTGTCTCTCCTGAACCTGCTCCGGGGCGGGGAAACCGGGACCCTCACGTACAACGGCCAACAGGACCTGCAGCGCATGGAGCTTGCGGTGTCGAAGCCCTACCTGCTCGATTTCCCGGTGTTCGCGTCGGTCGATTTCGGTCTGGAGATTCAAAAGGGCTCTCAAAAGGACTCCTATGGCTATCTGCACGGCGACGTGGAGGCGCTCACCGAGCTGGCCGCGTACTGGCAGCTCGGCCTGGCCGTGAACGGCCACGAGGTGCAGTATCCACAGGATTCCAGCGGCGCCACGTCGCAGTTCGTGGGCGCCGACGTGATCATCAACCGGCAGACCAACCGCTACCGGGCCGGCGAGTTTGTCAGGGGATTTTCCCTGCGCACCGGCAGCGGGCTCGCGAAAAACAACGGCCGCCAGTTCGACCGCTGGCACGTCGACGCGGCGGGCAACCTGCAGGTGCCCTTTACAAACCGGTGGGCGGCCGCGGGCAGGCTCGTGGCGCAGACAATCATATCGGATCCGGCCGACACGCTTCGCCCCGCAGAACTATACCAGACCGGAGGATACAAATCCCTGCGCGGCTATGCCGACGACGAGTTCAGGTTCAAGACCGTCGGGTACGGGCAGGTGGAATTTCTGTTTTATTTCAATCCTGAGGGTTCGATCTACGCCTTTACCGATGCGGGCCTCGGGTTCGGGCCGCTCGACCAGATGACGCTGCCCTCGGCGACCAGGATGGTGGGATACGGCCTGGGTATTCGCATCCCGTCAAAGGTCGGCACGGCCGCGATCGAGTGGGCGCGCAATTACCAGGACACAAAAAGCCTCGGGAGGATACATGTGTCGGTGATGAATACGATAGCGGCAGGCATGGGGAGATGAATGATGATGCGGACGATAAAAAAAATCCTGGTGTTTTTTCTGATATCCTGTCAAGCAGTTCTGGCCGCCCAATCAATCCAGCCGCCAAAACAAACAACGCCAGCCCAACCGCCGCCACCATCGCCCGACCTTTCCAAGCTCAAATTCCTCCGCGCTCAGGGCCTCCAGGACATCGAAAGAGGCGGCCTCGCCGAGGCGGACAGCCTGCTCACCCTTGTCGATTCGGCGGGCCTGCTCGACGCGACCGACATGGTGAAGTGGATGACGGTGAAGGCGGTGCTGAACAAATACAGGGACGCGGGCGCGTTGTGCTGCAGGGCGGGCCATAAGGAGCCCCGGCTCGGCAATTTCGCCTGCAACACGCTTTACGATATTGTCAAGGACCAGCCGGTGGAGACGAAGCGCGCGGCGCTCGGCGCGTACCGCCAATGCGTTGTTGCGCAAAAGGGCTTCGACACGCTGATGGTCAGGCAGTGGCTTTCGCACGCATATGGCTCGTTTGCCATGTTTACAGAGGAGACAGACGTCGTACGCGAGCTCGACTCGAGGCATTTTCCGTCGGCGGGCGTTTTTCTTGCCATGGCGCGCGACCGGTTCGGGCAGGGGTTCTTTGCCGACGCACTCGAGCCTGCCATGGAGGCGTACCAAAGGATCGAATCCGGCCAGGAGAAATCGCTTGCCGCCACCATCGTGTACCAGTGCTACCAGCGGCTCGGAAAAACCGGCGAGGCGGCCCTGTGGCTCCCCAAAGCGTCGCTCTCGGACGCCCGGTTCAAGGCGCAGGCGGTCGCGTTTCTGCAGGACGCGGGATATCTTGACAAGGCGGACAGCCTCCTGGCGACGCTGCCGGCCGGGCTCGGCCGCGATACGCTCGCGCTGCGGCGCGCCCTGTGCGCGGGTGACGCGGCACGCGCCCGGGAGCTTGCGCAGGCGATAAAAAACCCCGATGCCGCCATGCTGTGGAAGGCGCGCACCGCGGTTTTTTCCGGAAACGGCCAGGACCTTGACGGATGGATAGACACCGTGTCCTTCAGGCCCGGCTCGGAATTCGCCCGCGAAATGCTCGGCTACCGGTACAAGCTCGAAATGCTCAAGGACGCGCCGAATGCCTACAAGGACTTCGGCGCGCTCGAATTTTCGCTCTGGCTCGGCCAGCCGCTCAGGGCGGCCGGGCTTTCGCTTGCCGGATATCCTGCGGCGGCGCGCCAGATGATGGTGTGCGACTTGGTGGCGGCGCTGTGCGAAAAGAAACTGTATGCCGAAGCCCAAAAGGCCGCGGCGCAGGTGCCGCAGGCCGAGGCGGGCGCCGAGCTGCAGTATTACACCGGCGACATTCTCATCAAGCAAGGGTCGGCCGCCGAGGGCGCCAAAATCCTCGAACAGCTGGTGCTTTCGCATCCGGAGGACGTATTTGCGGTCAAGGCGAAGGTGATATTGAAAAGTTTGAAAAAATAAAAAAATGAGTGTCTGGTGGGGGACGGCGCACCCTTGCGGCGGCGGTTGTGAGGTAAGGAGGATAGCTTTGGTTGACTGCTGACCGTTTGCTGTCAGATACCGTCTTGTTGATATTCCCGCCTATGATTGGAAATCGAATAGAGAAATATTCTTTATTGTAAAGAAGCTGTGGCATCGATTGGAGTCTCAGGACTTGCTTTTCGAACCAGAAGGTTCTCGACGCACCAGGCCGGACAGGAGGCCGTCGCTGGAGCGCGGTGCTGCCCGGCCCTCGCCGTCAGGCATAGAGGTGCCATGGCAGTCCGAGGCCGAGGCCGAGACCAGAAGGAGGGCCGGTGCCGACCACCCCGCAAAAATTCTGGCGGGGCGGGAGGCAGGTGCCCGTATCTAAATTTTTATGGAAATTTTTCATCCCTGCATCATCAAGTATATTTATCATCAATAGCATGACTTTATATCGGAAAACTTCATGACCGCCAGCGAAACACCATCCCGGCCGCAAAACCGCTTCGTCATCATCCACGGCCATTTTTACCAGCCGCCGCGGGAAAACCCATGGCTTGACATAGTGGAAAAGCAGGCGTCGGCGGCGCCCGACCACGACTGGAACGAGCGCATCTACGACCAGTGCTACCGGCCCAACGCCTACTCGCGCATCCTTGACAAAAAGGGAAGGATCGTCGATATCCACAGCAACTACCTGCACCTGAGCTACAACTTCGGGCCCACGCTGTTTTTGTGGCTTGAGAAGAACCACCCCAAGGTGGCGCAGCAGGTGATCGCGGCCGACCGGGAGAGCTGCAAAAAATTCAACGGCCACGGCAACGCCATGGCCCAGGTGTACAACCACATTATCATGCCGCTGGCTTCGCGCCGCGACAAGCTCACCCAGATCAGGTGGGCTAAGCAGTTCTTCCGCGCAAGGTTCCACCGCGAGCCCGAGGGTTTCTGGCTCGCCGAGACCGCGATCAACATGGAGACCGTGCAGTGCCTCGTCGAGGAAGGCGTGAGGTTCGTGGTGCTTTCGCCGAACCAGGCCGAGTCGCTGCGGCCTCTTGACGGAAAAGAACAGTTCAGGCCCGCGGCCGGCATCGACACACGCCGCGCCTACCGCGTTTTTTCGCGCACGCCCGAGGGCGGGCGCACGGGCGGCCACCTCGACGTGTTCTTCTTCGACGAGAACCTGTCGCGCGAGGTGAGCTTCGGCGATTTGCTGGTGAACGCCTCAACGCTCGGCGCCCGGATCGGTTCCTGCTTTGACGCGTCCGCCGCGGGGAACCAGGCCGTGGTGATCGCCACCGACGGCGAGACCTTCGGCCACCACAAGCCGTTCGGCGACATGTGCCTCGCGTATTTCTTCAACCGGGTGGCGCCCGAGCTCGGCATCACGCCGGTGAGCTTCGGCTGGTACCTCGAAAAAAACCCGCCTGCCTACGAGGTAAGGCTTAAAAGCGAATTCGGCGAGGGCACGGCATGGAGCTGCATGCACGGCGTGGGCCGGTGGGCGCGCGATTGCGGGTGCAAGGCCGGAGGGCCGCTGTCATGGAACCAGGCATGGCGTGCGCCGTTGCGCCGCGCCTTTGAGGGCCTGCAGAGGGACGTTGACGAGGCATTTGAGTCTTCGATGAAGAAGATCGTTTCGGACCCGTGGAAGCTGCGCGACGCGTACCCGACGCTGGCCGGATGCCGCACGATTAAGGAATTCAAGGCGCAACTGGTCAAGGAAGGAGCGTCCGCGCACCTTTCCGACGGGCAAGCCATGACGCTGCGCCGCATGCTCGAGGCGCAAAAGTACATGCTGTTCGCGTTCACGTCGTGCGGCTGGTTTTTCTCCGATATCTCCGGTATCGAAACCATGCAGAACATCGCCTATGCGGGCAGAGCGCTCGGGCTCGGCATCGAAAAATCGCAGCGCGAGCGGGTGACGGAAGGCTTCCTTAGGCTGCTTTCCGAGGCAAAGAGCAACATCGCGGGCAAGGACGGCGCCACCATTTACCATGATGCCGTCGTGCCGTTTTTGCGCCATCTCGAGATTCTGTGCTTCACCGCGGCCGCCGAAAAAACCGTGGCGCCCGAAAAGGCCAAGGCCATGGAATTCGATTATTTCGGCTACGCCGTGGCGCTTTCCAAATGGGAAAAACCGCATTCGGAAGACCGCCGTGGCTGCGATTTCTACAGCGCAGAAATAAACAACCTCGAAAACGGCGAGCGCGGCCGCTATGCCGTGTGCATCCAGCGGGAGGACGGCAGGCTCAACGGGTGGTGCGTGCCCGGGGATGCCGCCGGCGCGTCCTTCGACGCCGCCGACCCGAAAAGCTACATCGACCATCCTGAATGCGTCACGCTCGACCTGTCGCGGATGTTCGAGGAGTCCAAGGGGTGGCTTGCCGGCCATTTCCTCGCCGCGATGGCGAGGGACACGCGCGAAAAATACGCGTCGTGGATGGAGCGCAACGAACGGAGCCTCGACTCTCTTTCGAGCCTGGGCGTGCCGCTACCGCCGTTTATCGCGGCGCCCATCGCCTACGTGCTCACCGCCCAGTGGAACACCACCATCAACGAGATCGAAATTTACGGACGCGAAGACGAGATATTCAACCGGCTGCTTGATTTGTGGAAAAAAACGAAGAAGTACAGCATCACCATCGATTACACCGAAAGCACGCGGCTCCTGCTCGACCTGCTCGTCTCCGAACTCAAGATTTTCGCCGAGACCCTGAGCCAGGTTTCGGCCGACCGCATGCGCTACCTGCTCAACATCGTGGACCGGTTCGGCATCCCGTTTTCCAAGAACAAGACCGAGGACCTGTTTTTCTCGATCCTCGAGCAGTCGCTGCGGCCCCTGTACGAGGCGTTGAAGAAGAACCCCGACGACGAGAACAGGGAAACCGTGATCAGGCTCATCCAGTTCGCGCGCCGCATGAACTTCAACACCGACTCGTTTCCGGTGGCATGATGGAAAAAACATCCACCATCGAGATGCGGATGACGCCGAGAAACATGAAAATAGAGTTGGAAGTTAAATGTTGAAAGTTGAAAGTAACGAAACAAACAATGGCCGTTCAACTTTCAACTTCCAACCGTAAACCATTTATCTTTTCTGTGCCGTCCGTGTCTCCGTGGTGATTTTCATTATAAATAATGGCATTTGAAAAAATATTTGAAATACCAAAATGCCGGAGATATTTTTATGGTGAAACGGGCAGGCAGACAGCACCCACACCCGAGAAACCGCTGTAGCGGAGCGCATGCCGATGCATGAAGAGTACGTGATTTTCTGGACCGCCGTTATCTTTCTTGTCCTTTTGGGGCTCTCCATCGTCCATTCCGTCCTCATCATCAAGATACGCAGGCAGGAGGACCGCCGCCGCCAGCTCGAGGCCGAACTGCTTGAGAAACGCGCCCATGCGCTTGCACAGGGAAAGCAGATCGCGCGCGAACTCGAAGAGGTCATTTACAAGATAAAAGTCCAGCAGGAAATCGACGACATCCTCAACAGGAAAAGTTCCTCGTAACACCCCGCTTCCGCATTTTAATACGCATTCCTGCATCGTAATAATTCCTGATTTTATTCCCTATTCACTTTAATATTCCGGCCGGGCATTCCGTAGTACCGTCATGAAGCGGGCCGGCGCATCGTCGGAGAGAAGGATGATTTTAAATGAATTATTTTGTAAAAAAAATATTGACACGGCTTTTAGAATCCATTATAATTCTCTTGCAATTTGGTGCAGAGGAAGACAGCATCATGGGAGGGGAGGTGATATCGAATGGTTTTGGAAGAACAATTTGACGCGGATGAAATACTGCGCGACATCGACGATATCGACGATGATGCTGACGCCACCGACGACATGAGGGAATTGAATTTCGGCACGCTCCACGACGAAAACGCCAATTTCAGCGATATGGCGAGCGATCTCGATAACACCGACGATTTATGGGAGTGACCATAAGCCCTGCGCCATGCCTCCGGCGCCGTGCGGCTCATGTCGATGACCGGCACAGAGCACCGGAAGGTGGCGGCCTGCAGCCCGTTTCTGCCCTTTCAAATACGCCCACGGATCTTTTTCCCATTCCGTAGATAGCAATGAACGGCCGCATGAAATCAGCCTGCTATTTCGTTTCCGACGCCCACCTGGGCATCTCCCTTTCGGGCCATGACGGCCGGCAGGCGCACCTCCTTTCTTTTTTTGACTCCTTCCTTGCCGACGCGGACGCCCTGTACATCGTGGGCGACCTCTTCGACTTCTGGATCGAGTACCGATGTGCCGTACGGCCCGACTATTTCCCGGTGGTGTGCAAGCTTTTCTCGCTTGTCAAATCCGGCGTCCGGGTGCATTACCTGGCCGGCAACCACGATTTCGCGCTCGGCCCGTTCCTCACCGACGTGGTGGGGGTGGCGATCCACCACGACCATTTCGAGACCCAGATACAGGGGAAAAAAGTGCACCTGTACCACGGCGACGGCATCGTGAAAGCCGACAAGGGCTACCGCGTGCTCAAAAAAATCCTGCGCAATCCCTTCAACCAGCGGCTGTACAAGCTCCTGCACCCCGACATCGGCGTGCCGCTTGCCTCTTTTTTTTCGGGAAGCAGCAGAAAGATTCTCGCGGACTGGATCACCGAAGAAAAGCGCGAGGAGTACCGCCAGAACGCCCGGCGCCTGCTCGAAACCAGCGACATCGTCATTTTCGGCCATACCCACAAGCCGGAGATAAAAAAATTCGGCGACAAGGTGTATGTGAACACCGGCGAGTGGATCCGGCGATATACCTATGCGAAGATGGAAAACGGAGAGATAAAATTGTTTGAGTGGTTTCCCGAGAAACGGGCAGTGGAAATAAAAGAATAGGGCAAATTCTGCTGATTAAAGCTTCACGTTGACTGATTAAGACTTTTACACAATCGTTTGAGCTCATCCTCCGCCCCTTCTCCGAACCGGAGAAGGGGAGTTGAATGGAATTTTGGAAAGCCCCTCTCCGATTCGGAGAGGGGGTGGGGTGAGGTCAAAACATTATTATGGCATTGTAATAAATTGCAGATCATACCCGTCCTTCATCGCATAGCCGTTCAGGTCTTTTGCCCCCGGGTTGAGGTGCAACGTGTAAAGCATGTTGTGCTGCAGCTCGGCCGCGGGCACAAAAAGCATCTGGGTAAGCGTGAAAGTGGTGTCAAGGCAATCAACGCAGGTGGGGTAGCAGGATGAATATTTTGCGCATGCCCAGTTGTTGTTGAGGACGCATTGCACCGTGTCGCCGCTGCGGGAAACCAGGGACGAAACCCCGGCAAATGATGTCCGGTCCACGTAGGTGTTGAACGTGAGCACAATGCTGGTGTTGGTGTATACCCCGAGCGCTCCCCGCTGCGGCGTGCTGCCCGTGACGATGATGGGACTGGTCTGGAAGCTCAGCGTTTCGGCCTTGCCGATCGCCGTGTTGTCAAGGTCAAGCGCGGCCGAGTCGAGGGTGATGACGTACTTGGTGTCCGGAAAGAAGACGCCGCCGGTGTAGATGGTCAAGGTGTTGTAGTCGGTCCACATGAACACCGGGTCGGGCAGCACGTTGAGGTGCAGGTGCGCTTCTGTTGAGGCCTGGTCCATGCGGCGCGGGAAGATCATCTGAATCCCGTTCGGCGCGAGAAGGTCAACCCAGTCGTCGCCGCTGTGCGGGAGCATTTCTATGTCATTGTAGGAAACGGTGGATTGAACGGTGTGGAACTTGAATTCCAGCGCCGTATCAAGGGGAGTGCCTGCGGTATCAACCGCGCTGCGCGAAATCTTTATCGTATAAGTCGTGTCGGTAAAGCATCCGGAGCGTGGGAAATAAAACGTGAACGACTTTGCCACCGAATAGGTTGTTATCGTCGCCGAAGGCAGAGAAGGAGTGGCGACCACATCGTAGGCAACCGTGGGAGCCATGTCACTGGCGGTCGTCAATGTGTCCACGTAGGCGCTGCCGTTCCATACGACGCTGGATGGCTGGTAGTTGAACGTTCTGGAGTTCTGGTACCATTCGAAATACCCTCCCGAAAGCGGCGGATCAATGGTCAGCGCCTTTTCGACCGACTCGCGGTTCATGGGACGGTCGAAGCTCACCGAAACGAACAGCCGCGCGCTGCCCTGGCTGTATTCATCGGGCGGAAGATAGATCAGCTCCGCGTTGTTCTGGGGATAATAATCGTTGACCGAGGGAATGCTGTCGTTGAACGACTGGACGCGCTTGACAAGCACAAGATAGCCGATGTCGTAGGACTTGCCCGGGTCGATCACCAGGGTCGCGAGTACCGTGTCGTAGCCGTCGGCCGCGATTCTCAGGCGGTACGTTCCTTCGGGGATGTTTGCAAGGGAGAAATACCCGTCCGCCGGATTGATGGCCACGCTGTCCACCGGCCTGCCCTGCTCGAGATACACCATGGCCTTGCTCTGGACCTGCACCACCTTGCCGGCAATGGACCCCGAGGTCTGCGCTTGACTGGTGGGAAGAATGTTCTGGATCGTGCAGCACAAGGGAACAACCGCCAGTACGGCCAGCAACTTGCCGAGAGAGAAGAGCTTCATAGATACTCCTTTGTTAATGGTGTGGGAAGATATGTTATCGGATTTAACTGTTTGAAAAGGATGGTCGCCGGGAAGAAAAGAAAAGTTTAATAATTAAAAAAGGGGAGGGGGAAAGTGTATTCTGTTGTATTCAGGAAGAGCATTAGGCAAAGGTATAGTTTTGAATTTAATTGATTACCTTACATTTCTTTAAATCAACCATGATGCCTGGATTAATGCCGATTTTTAATTTTAGCAATATTGAACATTCAAATTCAGAAGATTTGAAAGTAACTTTCTGCGTTCCGGGGTAGAAAAAACATTTCATTATATTTGATTTCCCGACAAATTTATTGCCAATAAATATTTCACATATGGGAGGGTCTGTCGAGATAAATATTTCTGCTTTTCTCTTTTCGTTTTCAATTTTGGTAAATTCCTTGTTTACTCTATCTTCACTTGTTTTTAAGTCAGCTAATAATTTTTCGCTTGGAGCTTCTATGTTTGTGGCACTGTCTTTAGTAAAGATAACATTTCCGATACCTTCTTCTTCGTAATAGTTTTTAAAGTCAGAATAGACAAGCTTTAATTTGTCCTGGTAAATAATGTATCGTTCCGAAATTGAAGGGTACTTTGATCCGTTTTCCCCTAATTTGTTGCTGCTTAAGAACAGCGTGTCGCCAAGAATTTTATATTGACCATTAATTTCGTCATTGATTTCACAATTTTTTTCCGTGTAATTTATTGAATCGATGAATTTAATGGAATTTACGCAAGGGCCTTCCCACGAGCACACCCAGTAGTTGTTTGACATTAAGAGATTGTGCCAATTGGGAATTGCATTTGCACAAATACCATGGAATAAAATCATCAAAAGGATTATTTGAAGTGGAGGGCGATATAATCGCATTTTCTTTGGCGGGTCTAAGGGCCGGCCAGGCCCTTCCATATCTTGAATATTCTTGATTTGCAAGAAAAGAAACCACAACAAGAAAATTATTCTTTAAAACCTTTCAAAAGCTCTTCATACGTCTCCTCCAGCCCCTGCGAAATCACCTTCGTGTCTGCCACCACCGGCATGAAATTCGTGTCCCCGTTCCATCGTGGCACGATGTGCACATGTAAATGCGTGTCGATGCCCGCGCCTGCCGCGCGCCCCAGGTTGATGCCGATGTTGAAACCGTCCGGGTTGAAGGTATTGGAAAGAACCCTGCGGCACAGTGCAATAAGCTTCCACACCTCAAGCGCGCTCGCGTCGTCGAGGTCGTCCATGCTGCTGGTGTGTTTGTAGGGCACCACCATGAGGTGGCCGTTGTTGTAGGGGAAGGCGTTGCAGATTACGTAGGCGTTTTTGCCCCGGTAAAGGATCAGGTTCTCCTTGTCGGTTTTCTGTTTGGCCTTTTCGCAGAAGATGCAGCCGCTCTCCGGCTTGTCAATGGCTTCCTTGATATATTTCATGCGCCACGGCGCCCAGAGCTTTTCCATAATACGCTTTACCTGTAAGAAGTTGACGAGTAAACGGGTTGACGCGTTAACGCGGTTCAATCATTCGCCGTTCAACGCGTTTACTCGTCTACCCGTCAACGCGTCTACTTTTTAAAATGCCAGCGCCACCCCGCCGTTGAGGAGAACCCCCATGCCGCCGAGCTTGACGTATTTGTCAAGTTCGCCGAACGGGATCATGAATTTGCCGTCAACGTACACGCCGATCGGGATGATGGGGATTTTCACCATGACGCCGAGGTCGATGTGCGCGCCGTAGGAGGGCTGGGTGAGCCCGGCGATGATTTTCTGCACAACGGCTTTCATGATTGCGTCATTATTAAGGAGGCCGGTCCCCAGATTCGTACTGCCGGCGGATAAATCAAACTGGCCCTGCGCGCTTTCGTTGATGACGCTCTGAACAAGATTGCTGGAAAGCACGGGCGTGGCGAAATTCACGGTCAGTCCTGCGCCGCCGTACAGCCGCAGCGTTTTCAGGGGTTTCGGGAACTGGATGATGTATTTGCGAATCGTGGCATCTAATTGCAATTTTGCATAAGGAGTGTTGGCGAGTCCAAAGTAGCCGAGGCCGAAATTGTTGAGCGTGAGCTTTGTCGAGTCATAGGTAAAATTATTTGGGTCTGCCAGGTTTGCGGCGCCCAAATTTATAATGCCGTTAGGGTATTTTATTTGGCCGATGTAGTCCCAAATGCCGAAATCGGCTGACACTTCAACCGCGTCAATGATCGGGATGACATCGATATAGATCTTGCCGCCAAAAGCGAAATCCGATTTGAAATTGGACCGCGTGACATAGGCCGGGATGTCCTGTCCAATAAGGATCGTGTTCCCCGCATTAGGTCCGAGGTTCAGTTTTAAGCTGTCAAAAGAGACGTGTTCGCCGAGCCCCTGCGTGTTCTTCATGCTCAAGGTGAAATCGGCGCCGTAATGCACTCCTATTCCCACCAGCGCAAAAGCCGGAGCGGTCAGCATCACAACGGGAACGGCCGCGCACAGGCAGATTTTCTTGAAGCGAGTCATCGGAATACCCCCTTGGTATGATGGGTGGTGAAAAAATGCGAGTTATATTATATTCAGCAATATATAATCAAATTATCATTAAGGCAAAAGGCCTGTTGCCGCATTATGATTTATTGTACCATTCAACGGTCATGCAAGTAAAGCACCAATCATGGCATTGCCTAGAAATACTTCCTTTCTTGTCCTTATCATTCTGCCGTCCATTTCATTTTCACAGGACTTCGTGCTCATGCCGGAGCGGATCACCACGGTGGAATGCTCGTTTGTCAGGAAAAACACGTACAACGGGTTTTCCAAGGTGGTGCGGGGCCGTTTTTGTTTTGACGCGCGGCAAAAAAAGGCGGTATATGAATACAACGGGCCGTTTTATTTCCGGTTCATCGTCACCGACACGGTGCTCTACGGCATCGACACGAAGCGCAACCGGGGCTACGCGCTGTACCGCGCCCCGGGTCCCGCTGCCTGCGACGATCCGTACTTTTCCGTCCATATTTTCGACTCATACCTGCGCTGCGTCAACGCCGACAGCGCCTCGCGCCTGCTCTTGGGGAGCATCGGGCTGGAATTGTATTTTGAGCGGAACAACATGCCCTACAGCGACGTGTTCGAGCAGGACCGCGACTACGGCGCGCTCACCTGCATCGAGAGCTTCAACGAGCGGGGCGAGCTGGTGGAGCAGGCGAAGATGCGGTACAACGCGAAAAAGCAATTGTATGATTTTCCCATACGGATCATGAAGCGGCAGAGATGCAACGGCATGATCACCGCGGACACGGTCCTGATTTCGGGCGCGACCGTGAACAGGGCCGTACCGCCCGGCGCGTTCGCGCTGCCGGCCGGGTGCCGGCTGAATGAGGTCAGGGACGCGTCGCGCGGGTTTTTCCCGGCCGACTCGGGACGGCAGTAACAAAAGCAGCAGGAAGCAGTGCCATGGAACAGCGCGATATCATCGATGTAAAAGTGCTTGTCACGCCGGAATCGCTGATCACCATCCTCGGCGTCGTGTACGTGCACAAGAAAACCAGCGACGGCGGCGACATGTATTTCACGCGCCACGGCCTGCCGCGCGCCGCGCTGCTCGCCGTGGAGAACTGGTACGAAAAGGAATGGTTCGAGAAGCACCGCGAGCACCTGCTCGGGACCGGCGCGGTGTACCGGGTGCCCACCAAACCGGTTGACGGCGCGAGCATGGAGCTCGTGGTGAAGAACTGCCGCGTGGGCGAGGACGTGCCGCTCGACACGCACACGCTCATCGAGTTCATCAACGCCGAATTCAACAGCCCGTGGGAGGAATTCTCGCTTGTCATGGAGCTCGCCGAGGGCAAGTACGGCCCCGCCGACGTGGCGATCCGCACCCAGGAGCCGCTCGCCATCTACGTGCCGCCCGAGAAGATGCAGCTGTGGCAGAGCGGGCGGTCGCGCTCGAAGATCAACAAGATCAAGGCGCGGCACCCGGGCGTTGACCTCGACATCCTGCGGCAGTACAAGCTCGTATACGGCTGGATCAAGGGGAAGAGCGTGGTCGAGCTGTTCGCGGAGATCGGGCTTTCGGGCGAGGCGCAGGCGTCGGCGCTCGAGCCCATCACCAAAAAGGTGATGGCGGACCTTGACAAAAAAGGATACGTGGTCGCCGACATGAAGCCGGCGCACATCATCGTGGGCGAGGAGTACACGGCCATCATCGCGGACATGGGAAAGGCCGGCGGAGCAGCGGCCCAGACCAAGCAGAAGGAGTTCATGCACGGGCTCATCGAGGCCGGCCGCTATTCGGTGGTGGACTACGAGCTCCTCATGCGCACGCAGGCGCACGAGGAGCAGGTGAAGTACGCCCGCCGCCATTCGTACCTCGACGACCAGCGGGACCGGTTCACGCCCACGCCCATGCCCGCGTATCTGCAGGCGCAGGAGGTACTGGGCGTACCGTACATCCACGGCCATGTCGAGAGCACGGGCGGCCAGCTGTGGGTGGTGGGCCGCAACGCACGGTTGTTCGATTATTTCCTGCCCGAGCGCTGGCGCCGCACGGCGAGCTGGCGGCTTTCGGAGGACAACGAGGTGTACTACACCGTGACAAAGGACAATGTCCACATCGTGTGGAAAACGTCACGCGTGGGCGAGACGCCGGCGGCCGGCAGGGACGAAGAGCGCAACCGCAAGGCATTGGAATACGGGTACAACAGTCCGTTTGAGGAGTTCGCCATTGCGCAGGAACTTGGCGCCAGCGGCGTTGCGTGCGTGTATGTGCGCGCGATTTACATGACAGGAATCGAAAAAGTGGAGCAGTCCATGGACCCGCGGCGCTACGAATCGCACCGGGGCATCCTGGGGCCCGACAAAAACCCCATCCTCATGGAGAACCGCAATTATATCACCATTCGCGGGTATTACAACGGTCCCGACTCATGGGTGGCACAGCAGAAGGGCAAGCTTTTCCGGCCCATCGACTGCGTGAGCGCCGCGGCCAAGAACATGCTGTCGCCCACGGAATACCTCGCCACCATCGCCTCGGTGCAGCACAGACTGCTGGAGGTCGGCTACGACGGGTCTTTACTTGAGGGAAACGACATCCTGCTCGCCATTGATCAGGACGGTAACATCGTGAAGGACGGGGACGGCGGGGTGGAGGCGAGGATCTGCAATTTTGAGCTGATAAAAAAAATGGAAAAGATATAAATAAAATTGGAGGGGGAGGTCTCCCCCTGGCCCCCGGCTTCCGCCGCATCCCACATGTCAATAAAAAATTCACCCACGTGGTGCGGCGGTGATCCGGGGGCACACCCCCTCTTTGGCGCCGGTTCTTTTGAGATAAGCAAGCCTTAGTGGTGGCTGGCGATATGGTTGCGGCAGCGCGTGCTTTACACGGCGGAAGAAGAAAATGTTATATGGCGATTAAGTCCAATGCCATTCTTCAACAAACACTCGCGGGCGTTTTTGGTTAGACCGGCTAATGCATGAAATCTTTTTATGGTAAGGGGATCCGTTTTAAATGCCAGAACTGCGGTTCCTGCTGCGGCAACAGGGGTGAATATGCCTTTGTGTATGTGATTCTGGAGGAACGCCGGCGCCTTGCCAGTCATTTACAAATACAACTTGACCATTTCACCCGCCGTTATTGCAGGAAAACCGCCGGACGTTATCATTTGAAGGACAGGGGAAACCACTGCGTTTTTCTGGAAAACGGCCGGTGCGGGGTGTACCTCGCGCGTCCGGCGCAATGCCGCTCGTGGCCCTTCTGGCCCGAAAACATGTACGCAAAAATCTGGGAGAACGAGGTGCGTCCGGCATGTCCGGGAGTCGGAAAGGGAAGGCTCCATTCTGCAAAGGAAATTGGGGAATTCCTGTTCAGTTGATCATGATTTGGCAAAATAAAAGTCATTTTCCAGAATTTATCATCTCTACTTTATCCCCCACCTTCAATCTCATTTTTCTCGCCGCATCGCCTCTGTTGACCGATATTTCCACGAACCCGCATGACCCGATAACGGCGAGAGGCTTTCCTTCGTCAACGTCGGAATAACACGCCGCCATCGGCACTTTGCTGCCTTTCACGGAAACATACTTTACCTTGCTGTCAAGTAATGAAGAAGGAATGTTGGTGATTGCATTTCCGAAATGGTCTAAATACAGAATGCATCCGACAATTTTATTTCCAACTTCCCGTGCCAGGGGCATGGTAAGCCGGACAACTCCCTTTATCCGCGGGCCGAGCTTTCCAAATGCAATTCCTTTGCTCAGGTACGCGGCGGCCGGCGCAAAAATGTCGCGCCCGTGGAACGTGGCGCTTACTTTCTTTCTGAAATATTTCGGATTGAGCAGGCTGCGCAGTTCCGGGTTGTAATAGTTGTCGATGGCGGGCGACAACACGCCGTTATCAGGGCCGATAAAGAAATACGGTCCGGCCTTTACGGCAATGGCTTGCCGCGAGCTTCCCACGCCGGGGTCAACAACTGCGACGAAAATCGTTCCATTGGGAAAAAACGCATGGCAGGAAAGCAGGTTGAACGCGGCAGAGGAAATGTCTCCCGCGGTGATATGATGGGTGATATCAACAATAACTGCGGATGGATTGATTGACAGGATAACGCCCTTCATGCTGGCCACGAACCAGTCTTTGGTGCCGAAGTCGGTGAGGAGGGCGACAGGTCTGCTCAAGATTCACCTTTGTTGGAGTCGGATTTTCAAAAGTCAATTTATGCCTTCAGCATACCTTTTTATGCGAGCGGCATAAGTACAATCAAAGAATATTCATGACAAACAAGGCCTAGGCGGCCGCCTCTTTTGCCGCCTTGAGCAGCAGTTCGTTGACCCTCTTTGCATAGGCCGCCGTGTCCTTGAGAGGCTGGCCCGCGGCGACGAGCGCCTGATCGTACAGGAGCCGCACCCATTCCTCGAGCAGCGGCGACTTCGCGTCCTTTTCGTACAGCGCGGCAAGGCTTTCCATGATCGGGTGTCCGCCGTTGATCTCCATGATGGCCTTTGATTCCGGAACGTCTTGACCCATGGCCTTCATGATTTTCTCCATGTACGGCCCGAGGTCGTGCTCGTCGACCACGAGGCAGCAGGGGCTGTCCTTGAGCCGTGACGTGACGCGAACGTCCTTGACAACATCGGACAGAATGTTCTTGATGCGCTCCGACAGCTTCTTGTATTTCGACACCATTTTGTCATGCAGCTTTTTGTCCTCGGCGCCGAGGTCGCCAAGGTCAAGGTCGCCGCGTGCGATGGACCGCAGCTGCTTGCCGTTGTAATCGTACAAATCGCCCACGAGCCACTCATCGATGGGGTCGAGAAAATACAACACCTCGATGCTCTTGTCCCTGAACACCTCGAGGTGCGGGCTTTTGCGCACCATCTCCCTGTTTTCGCCGCTGAGGTAATAAATGTGCTTCTGTCCCTCGCGCATGCGGTCGGCGTACTGCTTGAGCGACACAAGATCGGCGGGCGTGTCGGACAGCGACGACTCGAACCGCAGCAGTTCAACGAGCTTTTCCTTGTTTTCGTGGTCGGTGTGAACGCCCTCCTTGATCACGGGGCCGAACTCCCGCCAGAACGCGGTGAAAGCCGACGGGTCGTTCACCGCCATGTCGGCGAGTTTTCCCAGCACCTTGCTCACCAGCGTCCTTTTCATCTTCTCGATGACGGGATTGTGCTGCAGCATCTCGCGCGACACGTTAAGCGGTAAATCCTCCGAGTCGACCACGCCATTTACAAACCGTAAATATTCCGGGAAAAGCTCCTTGCAGTGGTCCATGATGAACACGCGCTTTACGTACAGCTTCACGCCATGGCTGCGCTCGGGCATGAAGAGGTCAAACGGCGCCTTTGACGGGAGAAACAGCACGAACGAATATTCGAGCACGCCCTCGGCCTTGCTGTGGATCGTGGCGCATGGTTTGTCGAACCCGCCGAGCTGCTTGAAGAACTCTTCGTACTGCTCGGCCGTGATGTCGAGCGGAGGCCTCTTCCACAGCGGCTTGGTCTGGTTGACGACTTCGTCGAGGCCTTTCTCGTTTGGAAAGTAAATGGGGAACGCGATGAAATCGGAGAATTTCTTGATGATCGAGCGCACGGTGTACGGTTCGGCGTACGAACCCTCCTCGTCCTTGAGATACACCGTGACGACGGTGCCGCGCGTCTCCTTGTCCGTTTCGGTGATGGTGTAGTCGCTCTTCCCGTCCGATTCCCACAGCACCGCTTTTTCCGCGCTGCCGGCGCGCTTCGAAACGAGCTTCACCTTCGAGGCGACCATGAACACTGAATAAAACCCCACGCCGAACTGGCCGATGAGGTTGCTGTCCACCTTCTGGTCGCCGGTGAGCTGCTCCACGAACGCGCGCGAGCCGCTGCGCGCGATGGTGCCGATGTTGTCGATGACCTCCTCGCGGGTCATGCCGATGCCGTTGTCGGAGACCGTGACGGTCTTTGCCGTCGCGTCCACCTTGACGCGGACGCAAAGGTCAGCGTCGCCGCCGAGGATCGCGGCGTCGGTGAGCGACGCGAACCGCAGTTTGTCAAGCGCGTCCGAGGCGTTGGAGATGAGCTCCCGCACGAACACTTCCTTGTGGCTGTACAAGGAATGAATCATAAGGTGAAGCAGCTGCTTCGCCTCGGTCTGGAAATTCAGGTGCTGCTCCTGTTTGTCCTGGGCCATAGTAGTTCCTTATCCTGTTGACTGGTGATTCAGGCAGTAAAGTCCAGCAGAAATTGTGCCTGTTGCATCAAAATGTAAAGATGCATGCCGGTAGTCCGAATAAAAATAAATTATTCTCAAGGCAATTTTCATACACCTTTTTAATTGGTGAGTTTCTATCCTATAATAAATCCCCTGGAAAGGCGTATTTTTCTCCTTAAATAACATGCCTTGGCTTTTTTTAAAGTCTGTGGGGCTATTTAATTAAGTTAAATTTTCTCGTTGCATGTTAGGAAAAGTATTATATTGCTTAAGGGTTTAAACTGTCTAACCTATTTATTTTTCCAATGTTCAAGCGCGTTTTATGAACGTGCGTGTAAAAAAAAATGGATAGTTTCCGTTTTTTTCTCATGATATTATTGATCGTTTCAGCCGTTGTGTTTGGCCAGGGAAATAAAGAGCAGATCCTTTTTCAAGAGAGCGATTCTACAGCCGTTGTAAAAAAAGACTCGTTAAAAAGGGCTCCATTATTTAAACCTGGCATTGCTCTTGCATCTTCCTTGGTTATTCCTGGCGCAGGCCAGGTTTATACCGGGCATTATATAAAAGCGGGTTTGTTTTTTATTTCGGAAATCGGGGTGGGGCTGTTCGGTTATCAGCGCTATTTATACACCGTCGCGCTTAAAAAAAACGCGGACAGCATCGCAGCGCTGTGGAATTCGGTGAGGGATTCCGTCTCGATCAAAAGATCGATAATCGATACCACGACGTACGACACAAACGATGTGGGTTTTTTCTACAAGTTGAAGGCCGACAGCGCTCGGTATGAGGAAAAGGAAACGCGGGACGTGTTGTACCAGAGCATTGCCTGGATGCTGGGTATCTACTACTATAACATCATGGACGCGCTGCAGAGCGCCGGGGTGATGCGGGACAATTCCAAGAAAAATCCCGCGGTCGCGGGGTGGCTCTCCGCGATACCGGGCCTTGGCCTCGGCCAGATTTACAACGGCGAATTGTCAAAGGCCGGAATGATCCTGATGGTGCAGTTCAACCTGGCCTATGTCGCCCTAAATTATCACCTGCGCATGGTTGACTGCGAGAATGCGGAGGCGGCGATCGACCCGAACAACAAGCCGCAGTACAACCTTTTTATTGGTCCGCAGCATGACCGGTGGGAATATCGGCGCAATAACGCATTCAGGAACCGGAACATGTTCCTATGGTATTCATTGGCATTTTATTTTTACGGCATCCTCGACGCGGTGGTCGATGCGCACCTGCACGACGCGCCGCTCAGGATGAAGCTGGAGCCGGACCTTGTTCCGCAAAGTAAAGAAATGGGGCTGCGGGCGACTATTCCGTTCTGACCGTTTGAGGGCCGCCGCCGAGGCCCGAATACAAGAACGTACAATTATTTGAACCGATAAACCAAAAAAAGGATCCGCATATGCCGGTAACCCTCAAAGACATTGCCGAACGTGCAGGCGTGACCTCTGCCACGGTCTCGATGGTGATCAACAACAAGCCGAACATTTCCGAGGCGACGCGGAGGAAGGTCCTCAAGATCGCCAAGGAGCTCAACTACTATCCCAACGTGATCGCGCGCGGCCTTGCCACGCGAAAATCGAATTCCATCGGGGTGATCGTGCCCAACCTCGCCTCGTCGTTCGTGGTGAGGATCCTCCAGGGCATCAAGAGCACCAACCGCGACGTCGACTACACGGTGACGCTGTTCGACACCGTGGGACAGAAGGAGAACGAGTCGCAGCTGTTCCAGCGCCTCGGCCGCGAGCGCCGCATCGACGGCGCCATCCTCATCGGCACCACCGTACCCGAGGAGGAGATGAAGATCTTCCGCGACGAGAGCGTGCCGTGCATCGTGGTCGCGCGCAAGTGCGACATACTCGATTCCGTTTTTGTCAACAACGTAGGGGGCGCCGCCGACGCCACCGATTACCTTGTCGGCAAGGGACACAAGGCCATCGCCTGCGTCATCTGCCGCAAGGGAAACCTGCCCGCCGAGGAAAGGCTGTCGGGCTACAAACAGGCGCTTGCCAAGCACAACATCGCTTTCAATCCCGCGCTCGTGTTCGAGGTGGACGACGACACCATCGAGGCCGGGTACAAGGTGCTCGACAAGCTCATGGCCGCCAAGGTCACGGCGGTGTTCGTGCCCGCGGGCGACATGGCGGCCATCGGTATCGTGAAGGAAGCAAAGAAGCGCGGCATTCAAGTGCCCGGCAGCCTCGCCGTGGTCGGCTTCGACGACATCCCTGCGGCCGAGGTGATCGAACCCATGCTCACCACGGTGCGCCAGCCCAAGCTCGAAATGGGCGATTACGCCATCAACATGATCGTTGACAAGCTGGAAGGCCGTGAGTCGGAGATCAAGCATAAGGAGCTGCCGACGAAGTTCATTGTGCGGGAGTCGGCGTAGGCATAGTAAAAAAACAGGCACAGAGGCACGGAGGACACAGAGAAAAAAAAATAATATAGTCGGAAAAAGAAAGGGCACTCGGATGAGTGCCTTTTTAATTGGTAGAGGCTCGGAGAATTGAACCTCTGACCGTAGAGTGATCCAAGTGGGCCGCTTCATACTCAGTCGGTCTATCAGTCTCGTCTTATCCTCAGAACACTTTCAACCCCGTTTTTCTTTTTGTTTCAACAAACATCATGAGCGCAGAAAATGACCGATTCTCCGCTAGATAAACCGTCATTCCGTTTCTGTTCTTATTTGTAAATTAAAAAAAATAGTACGCAAAATAAAAAAAGACTTATATTAGGGGCATCCGCAAAAAAATGTTGCGGAAACAGCGCGGATTCTTAAGAAACTGCCGTCATAGATTCGAGGACCGGTAAAAGTACATTACGATTTTTTACGATTGAAAAAATGGGCCGTTAGGGGCTATAAAAAGCGGGGCTTAAAAAATATTTATTCCTCGCGAGGGGGGACATTTTTTTCAATTAAAGCGTTTCACCCTTCAAACAGGAGACCTTATGAAGTTAATCCGTGATGATTTCACTCATAAAGCCATCAGGCGCATCGGTTTCATTTTTTTACTTTTCCTCTGTGTTGGCGCGGCAACGATGCCGACGGTTTATTACGTCGATCCGGGCTATACCGGAGCCACGCAGGACGGCTCTGCAGCCCATCCGTGGGTCCAATTGGGCAGCGCACAGTGGGCTTCAATAAATGCCGCGTTGGGCGTTCAGGACCTGACGGTTTATTTCAGCGCGCGCACGGCGGTGAAGGACACCGACCAGGTTTACGGCGGACCGAGCGAAATCGACCTTAATCAGCGTACCGCGGTGAGCGCTTTCACGCTTACGCTGGACGGCCACAGCAAATTCAACGCGAATGCTTCCGCTCCCGCTTGGCAGGATTACGCCGGCTCATCGAAGTGTCTTGTACGCGATTTTTATTCCCAGAACGGCCAGCACACAAAAAGAAGCAATATCACGATTGATGGATTCCGGATCGGCATGAACGCCGGCGGAAAGGCCGTCGCCATCTGCGGTGACAACTGGCATTTGAGGAATTGCGACATTTATCATTGCCCTGGAGTGAACAACGGCCCTTTGATCTGCATCATACCGACTTCTGATGCGGAGCATGAGGGCAGTTCCGAGTATTGCGCGGCCTGTTCCAGCATCGTGATCGAAAACAACAAAATCCATGACAGTCAGGGCGAGCTTATCTATGTCGGGGGCGGCGGTTGTTCAACAACGGATACCACGGGAACCTCCGCATGCATGGGTTTTCCGTCGCATCGCTTCATTACCATTCAGAACAACGAGCTTTACAACGGCGGGGTTTACGGCGGTCAAGGCGACGGCATCGATGTAAAAGGAGGAATCGCCAATCTGAAAATCATCGGCAATCATATTCATAATCTGTCTGATCCCTTGTCCTCCGGCATTCGCGCCATTGTAGAGCAGGGCGCAAGGGATGGCGATCCCAACCAAAATAATCTTATTGCGTCCAACTACATCTCCGATATCACCGCCGAGGACGCGGCAATATCGCTCGTTGATTCCTGGGGAACGCCCCGGGGCGTTGAGGTGCGAAATAATGTGATAACCAACAGCACCACCGCGGGGATAAAAGTCTATAGCGGGTCCGCCCTTTCGCTGTACAACAATACGATTTACAAATCGGGAGACGTCGGGATTGTGATCAAAGGCGGGACGGTCAGCGTAATAAATAATTTATTGTTCAACAATAACACCGGCGGCGCGCAAAATTCATTTAGCGGCGCGGTGTCGTCGTCGAACAACGCCTATTCAGGGTCCTGGAGCGGAACCTGTACGGCCTGCGTGCCGGGAATCACCGCGGCTGATCTGGTCGATCCGGTGAATTCTGATTTCCACCTGTCCGCCGCGTCCAAGGCAAAAGACGCCGGAATGACATTGTCTTCCTTCAACGATGACATTGAAGGAACGCTGCGGCCGCAGGGTTCGGCGTGGGACATCGGCGCGTATGAATTGAAGATCGCGGGTGCAGTGGCGTTAGCGTCCCCAATCCCTCATGACGTGGCCCTGAAAATAACCCTTCCGAACGCATTTAACGCATTTGCGGTTATAACCGTGGACGGCTCGAAGTTGCAGCAAAAAGGCGCAATCCGGATCTCAATCTACGGCGCCGACGGCCGGTGCGTCGCTAACGGGGCAATTTCGGGCAGCAGATATTTTTGGGACACCAGGAAGTTCTCAAATGGCGTCTATTTGGTAAAGGTCGAATGCGGCAAACAGATTTTTTCCCAGAGGGTTTTGCTCTCAAGATAAACGCTGTGGAATGGCGCGGCGGTTGAATTCACAAAATGATTTTTTATCAATGGATCAGGGTTGTACAGAATTTTAATGTTAAAAAAGAAAAGGCACTCGTACGAGTGCCTTTTTTAACTGGTGGAGGTGAGGGGAATTGAACCCCTGTCCGAAGAGTGATCCAAGTGGGCCGCTCCATGCTCAGTCTGCCTATTGATCTCATCTCCTGCAGCGCCAGCAGACAGGCTCTGCAGAAGACCAGCCCCGGTAAGTTTCACCAAACAGTCGGGACACCCTGTTTGGCTAGCGTTCAAGCTTGTATCTTCCGCCCGGCGAACGCCAGCCAAACGGAAGATCGGCCGCCTTTAATTAGGCAGCCATTGAGTAAGAATAATCGTTGGCGATTATCTTTGGTGTCGGATGATTAACGAGGCCAACCGACATCCTCGGCATGCTGCTCAAATCTCACGCTCCCCGTCGAAACCTGTGCACCCCCTTTACAAATTGCGGATTGACGATTGTGGAATGAAAAAACGCGTCACCTTTTAAATATACTTCCTTCTGATTGATCCAAAGCGATTTTGGTTCGATTGCGTCCCTCATTTATCATCTTATCACTTTTACCACTTGTGAAGCGCATTGTCCCTCTGTCTGCAATCTTACAATGTACATGCCGGGATTAACCTTGACTCCCGAGGAATTCGTCTGGTTCCACACGACTGCGGAATTCTGCGGTACTGCTTGGCCGCCCCGCCAAATAACCTTTCCCGCCATGTCGCATATGGAAAGCCGGCCCTGCGTCTGGCCGCCGATCATGATGCGCGTTGACGCACCCGGGCCCGGCCGCACGCTCAGCAGGCTTCTAGCCTGGTTTACATAAAGCGGCTGCTCAACGGCGTTCTTCTTGTTGATGTTGATCGCCGCGTAGGTCATGTCGCCTTTGTCAAAATTGGGCAGAAACGGGCTGCTGGGTCCCGGCACCGGCCCGGTTTTGGTGTAATAATACAGCGTATCCGTGACCTCCGCCTGGCCCGCGATGAGCTGCGCGAAGCAGACAACGGGTATTGCCTTGACCCAAATGGAATCGGTGTGGTACAGCGATTTGATCATCGCCTGCGTGGATGAATCGATGGGAAGCGAGGCAAGCGCGATGCCGGTGTCCATTTTGGCGCCGCTTGCCACCGAAAGGTTCACCCTGCTGCTGTAGGCGATCCACTGCGCCACGGTGTTTGCGTTCAGCTTGAGCGAATCGGTGTTGTCGATATTGTGCGCGCTGAATGTCTTTCCCGGAAAATAGGCGCTCCATCCGTTGTCCTTTGCCATGGGCAGCTTCCGGGACATGTAAATCGCAAGCGAGTCCTGCATCAGGGTCATGATCTGGGACGGGTCGTTGATGAGCGACGACATCTGGCCCAGCTGGATGCCGGTCGCTACGTAATAATCGGAGGAGAGCACCGCCCATCCTGCGGGAAGCCCGTAACCAATGTGCAGGCTGTCGCGTGAATAGGACTGCGTTGCGGTGGACGTAGTGGTGATGACGATGAAAATGTCGGTGAACAAAACGGAAATGGTGTCGCCGGGCTTTGCCGCCGCGGGATGCGAAATGATCTGGACCCGGTCCACGCTGCACCCGGCGAATAATCCGAAAACGTATAAGAGCAGGATGACTTTGAGGATGTTCATGCTTCCTCCCGTTTTAAAACTTTCGGATTTTAATGGTATCAAGCAGATCAAACCAAATATATGGTGATCTATACTATAAGATAGCAATAAAAAGGGGAAAATACCAAAGAATAAATAATGAAAAAAGGGAGGACCTGAGGCCCTCCCTTTTACAAAAGAATCAATTCCTGATCAGTCAAGATAATCCAGCACTATCCTGAGTATCCTTCTGATCGGCTCGGCCGCGCCCCACAGGAGCTGGTCGCCCACGGTGAACGCGGTGAGGTACTTGGGCCCCATGATCATCTTGCGCATCCTGCCGACGGGCACCGTGAGTCTGCCCGACACCGCGGTCGGGGTGAGCTCATTGAGGGTCGCCTCCTTGTTGTTGGGAACGACCTTCACCCATTCGTGCGCACCCGCGATGAGCGCCTCGATGTCGGCCATGGGTACGTCTTTCTTGAGCATCACGGTAAGCCCCTGGCTGTGGCAGCGCATGGAGCTCACGCGCACGCACTCGCCGTCGACCGGAACGGTCTTTTTGGTGCCGAGGATCTTGTTGGTCTCGGCGCAGCCTTTCCATTCCTCGCGGGTCTGGCCGTTCTCCATGGGCTTGTCGATCCACGGGATGAGGCTCGCGGCGAGCGGTACGCCGAAGTTCTCGACCGGCATTTTCCCCGAGCGCAGTTCGCCGGTCACCAGCGCCTCGTATTCGAGCGCGGTCGCTGCCGGATTGTCAAGAAGCGGTTTTGCCGCGCCGCTCAGGTGCGCCATCTGCCGAACAAGCTCGATCATGTTTTTCGCGCCCGCGCCCGAGGCTGCCTGGTAGGTCATGGTAGATATCCAGGACACGAGTTTCTTTTTGAAAAGCCCGGCAAGCGCCATGAGCATGAGGCTCACGGTGCAGTTGCCGCCGATGTAGTCCTTGACGCCGGCGCGCAACCCTTTTTTGATCACCTTGAGGTTGACCGGATCCAAAACAATGATGCTGTCGTCTTTCATGCGCAGCGCGGAAGCGGCGTCGATCCAATAGCCGGCAAATCCCTGCGCACGCAGTTTGGGGTACACCTCGTTGGTGTAATCGCCGCCTTGGCACGTGACGATAATGTCCATTACCGAAAGTTTGGCAAGGTCTTTCGCATCAGCGAGCGGCGGAACCGAAAGCCCGATCGACGGGCCTGCGCCGCCCACATTCGAGGTGGTAAAGAACAGCGGCTCAAATCCCTTGAAATCACCTTCGGCTTTCATGCGCTCCATGAGCACCGAACCCACCATGCCCCGCCAGCCCACAAATCCTACTTTTACCATGATCGTCCTTTCTGAACTATTACCGAAAAAGATAATTGATTATTTCCTATTCGTTAACGCCTTAATCTAAACCGTCGACTTCTGCACCGCGGGAATTATTACGCCCTTTGGCAGACCGTTGAACCCCGTCACCACGGTCTTGATGCCGGCGTCGCGCATTTCCTCCTCGGCGCGGATGAGCGGGTTGTAGTTCTGCAGGTTCCGCTCGCCGTTGGGCGCGCCCGCCTTGAACCACAAGCGCTTGCACACCGATCCGTACAGAAGCGGCATGTACGGCAGGAACTCCGACGACCCCTCGGTTGACCGGTGCGAAAAGAACGCGGAGAAGCCGCCGTCCTTGATGTTCTCGATCGCCTCCTCAACCGACGAAACGCCGACCTTTTTCAGTTCGGCGAGCACGATGTCCGTGTCGTTGCGCGCGGCAAGGAACCGCTCCACGCGCTTCGCGTCGGCGATGCCGATCACCACTTCGGTGGCCAGGCAGGTCTCGGTGAACGTTCCGGCCTGGTTCAGCTTGATGAGCACGGAATTTCCCGCCCTGTCCTTGCGGTCTTTCGCGGCCAGGAACGGTATAATGAACCTAAGCTGCGTGACCGCGGCATCGTCTATCACGATCTGCACTCTATCCCCGTATTTTTCGTTCATGAGCTTGTGCGCCGCGATGTCTTCCTCCGAGCCCGGGTCTTCCATGTTTACGAAATTGTCCGCGCTGCTCACCACGGAATAGTCGAACTCGATGAGCTGCTCGCGGGTCTTGATGCCAAGCCCGCTGAACCGCATATCGTAAAGCCCCTTCTGCCGCAGTTCCTCGCCCTTCTGGATTTCCGAGAACGCATTGTCGGTGCCGATGGCCCAGTCCGATTCGCCAAGCCCGAGCTGTCCCGCGCATTCCTTGATACGATTGAGCCCTTCAAAATTGTCCTTGACCGGGAACACGAAGCCGCGCTCCTTGGCCGTTCCCGTGGGAAGCCCGTCGCGCACCAGGTTTTTTTCGAACTGGCGGAAGAATTTCGTGCCGGTGGTGAACACGTCCTTCACCGATTTCTCCTTCATGGCAAAGAAAAACATTTCCTGGATGTCCTGCTTGGTGCCGGGCACGTGCTCGCCGCCGCACACCATGTTGAACGCGATGTTGGGCATGTAAAATGTTTTCATGCCCTTGGGCGCAAATACCTGCCACGCCTTGAAACCGGACGCCTTGAGCAGGGTCTGGAAAAACACGGTTGACGAAGCGAGACAGGCGTTGCCGCCCCATATTTTTTTGTTGGGGCCCGCGCCCGCAACCATTTTCAGGTCGAACTCCTCGCAGGCCTTGATGATGTCGGCCGGCGTCTTGATCACGACCTTTTTCGGCAGCAGCGGCACGATGTTTTTCTTTATCGACTCAATGGCCTTGTCGTTCGGAATGTAAATCGCCTCGTTCTCGCCGTCGGAGGTGCCTTTTGCAATGCCGTTTCTTTCCTCGATGGTCCAGGCGTCTTTTCCCTGCGAGACCCGCGCCGTCATCACGCCTTCGAGCGTGAAGTTCGCGTACGAAGAAAGAATTTCCCTTCCCTTGAGCGTGAATTTTGTGAGCGTGGTGACTTTTGCCATAATGCAATCCTTCTGAAAATAGGTGTATGATATGATCTTTTAAATATCAGAATGATGACTTGAGCGTTGATGAAAATACTTTATTCATCCGCATGGTAAATAGCGTTTCAAATAGGGCACGGTTGAAATAGGCTTGAAATAAATTGTTGATATTTTATCCGAAAAGAATTATACTTATTTAACAAGTTAAATAACCCGTAAAATTCCTGAAAAAAACGCCATTTTACCATAAAAATCAAAAAAGGAGGAGTAAATGGACGCAGTATTAAAAAACAGGATCGAAAAAAAAGCTTATGAGATTTTCCTTCACCGCGGAGCCCAGCCGGGCCATCATTTTGACGACTGGATAAAGGCGGAGAAGGAAGTCATGGCGGAAATTGCAAAAGAAAAGGCCGCAAAGGGAAAGCCGCCAGTCCAAAACAAGCCGCCAATACAGAAAAGAAAATTCTAAATAGGTTTTGCTTGAAAAAAAGAAGGGGCGCCTGCTGTTTAGCATGTTGACAGGAGCCCTTTTTCTAATTGCTTTCCGTCAGATTGTTTCCGATGATCCTCCGACGCTACTCACGCAATTCATGTCCGTTGTCGCAATAAAGTATCGGGCTTGACATCAGATAAATAAAATCCCCCTTTCGCAAGGGGGATTATCATCCGGCATTTCCTTAAACAATCATCAGCCTATTCCGTCACCTGCAGCGCCAGTATCGTCAAATCATCATGGTACGGCGCGTTGCGGGTGAACCTCTTGATGTCGTCCATGAGCATCGCGATAAGTGCGTCCGCGTCGGAGGCCTTGTCGCGGCCGAGCACGTCATTGAGGCGCTGCACGCCGTAGGAATTGCGCTCCGGGTTGTTCGCGTCGATCAGGCCGTCGGTGTAGATAAGAAAGCGGTCGCCCTTCTTGAGATCGACGTTCACCTCGTCCATCATGGCCGTGAACTTTGCGGTGTCGGACACGAGGCCGAGCGCCAGGCCGTTGGAGATGACCGGGATGGGCGGCTCGCCGCTGCTGCTCAGCTTGAGCAGCATGGGATGGCCTGCGCGCGCGTAGCTCATGGAGGTGCCGTTAGCCTTGATGATGAGGCACAGCGCGGTGACGAACGAACGGTCGTCGAGGTTGAGGGTCATGAAATCGTTCACGGCGCAGAGCAGGCGTTTTGCCGAGGTCTCGCTGCGTCCCTCGACGCGGAAGGTGCTGCGCAGCATGGTCATGAGCAGCGCTGCCGGGATTCCCTTGCCGCACACGTCCGCGATCACGACCACCCAGTCGCCGGACTCGGTCTTGAAATAGTCGAGGTAGTCGCCGCCCACTTCGTAGGCGGGATAGTACACGCCCTTGAGGTTGATGCGCGGGATCTGCGGCTTGTACTGCGGCGTGAAACGGCGCTGGATGCTGCGGGCGGCGTCGAGTTCTCCGTCGAGCCGCGCCTTCTCGCCCAGTTCCTGGTAGTGGATGGCGTTTGAGAGGCACGCCGCGGCGTGCGCGGCGTGCGTGGAGAGCAGGGTCTGCTCCTGTTCGTATGTGTCAAGGTATTCCGGCGTGGTGAAGAACTGCACCGCGGCGAGGCACTGGTTGTCGGCCAGGAGCGGGATCGCCACGTAGCAGGGGAAGGCGGACAGGTCGGGCCATTTGTACTGCGAAAGCCGCGGGTCCCGGGCCCAGTTTTCCACGATGAGGGGCTTCTGCATGTCGCTGCGCAGGAACACCGAAAGCGCGTTTTCGGACGCGTCACGGCCCTCGTCGCAGTTGAGGATGCCGGTGGCGTTGGCGCACTTGAAAGAATTCTTCTTTATCTTGCAGATGCTCGCATGTGACAAGGGAACCCGCGCCGAAAACGTGCGCAGGATGGCGGGCAGCAGATCGTCCATCTGGATGAGCTGGGCGAGCTCGAACGACGTTGAGTTGAGAAAGTCAAGCTGGGCGATCCGCGCCTCGAGCCGCTCGTTGGCCTTCTTGAGGTCCGCAGTGCGCTCCGCGACGCGGATCTCGAGCTCGTTCTTCGCCTTCTGCAGCTCGTCCTCGAACTCCTTCATCTTGGTGATGTCGCGCGACACGCCCACGGTGCCCACGATGGTGCCGTTCTTGTCGAAGATGGGTACCTTGGTCGCCGTGAACCAGGTGAAAGCGCCGTCGGGCCTGCCGACCTTCTCGATCTTGTTGATGAGCGCCTTGCCGGTCTTCATGATCTCCTGCTCCTCGGCGAACGCGATGCGGGCGTGGTCGTGCACAAAGAAGTCGAAGTCGGATTTGCCGATGGCGGCCGCCGTGTTCTGTATGCCGAGGGTCTTTGCCTGCGCCTTGTTGATGCGCGTGAACTTGCTTTCGGTGTCCTTGAAGTAAATGGTGTCGGGCAGGTTGTCCATGAGGGTATGCAAAAGGTCCCGCTCGTAGGCGAGCTCCTCCTCCACGCGCTTGCGCTCCAGGGTGCTGGAGAAAATTTCACCCGCCATCTTGAGCAGGGTGGCCGAGTCGCGCGACCAAGTCTTTTCCGACACGATGGATTCCAGCCCGATCACGCCGCGTAGCGAGCCGCCGTACACCATGGGCACGTTGATGAGGGAACGGATCTCCTGTTCCTTGAACGCGGTTTTTTCCGCCTTTGCCTCGGGCGGCAGGTCGTCGGGAGTGCTGAATTGCACCATCTGCTGTTTCCGCAGTTTTCCCACCAGCCAGGGAAACGACGCGGCATTGATGGTGCGGTATTGTTCGCTCTGCGATTCGATGCCGATGGCGCACCATTCGTAGGTGCGTTCGAGGTTGTCGCCGCTCTTGTCGAACTGGAGCACGTAGCTCCGGTCGGTCTTGGTGAATTCGCCCAGAACGCCGAGGGCGTTGGCAATGCCGCTGTCGGCCTGCTCGGGCGCGAGGTTTATGAACGTGGTGGAAATCGAGGTGATGAGCTTTTCAAACTCAAGGCGGTAATGCAGCGCGTCTTCGGCAGCTTTCTGTTCGATCATGTCGGTGCGCGCCGGCGCTTTTTTCTGGACAACAGACGGTTTTTTCTTCTTTGCGTTTTTCATGATGACTTCCTGATTTGCCGTGAAGCGGTGAAGCAATGCAACAATACAATAATATACTTTTGACTGGAAATCAGTCAATACAATTTTCCCTGTAGCGATTTATAAGGAAACAATGCAAAGATACAATGGAATTATGCAGGGAACGCTTTTTTTTTCCGGCCGGATTCTTTTCCTTTATTATATAATTATTTAAGACATGCATTTGAACGGGTGCGGCAGGGCCTTTTTTTGACGCTCTTTATATGAACCTTTTTATTGTAAGATACGACTATCTAGGCGATGTGCAGCAAAAAAAGCATTGATGAATGCATGAAAATCATCCAAACGTTTAAAGTTGCGAGGTTAGCCGTGGAAACGAAAGTAACGAGAGTGGTGGCAGTGCTTGTGGTGGGGGTGTTGCTGACGGGATGGAGCCGTGTATACGGGGATCTCGAGGGGACTGGCGGTTACGACGCGCCGTATTTTCAGGCG
>DATJAL010000015.1 GCA_035516255.1 Chitinivibrionales bacterium
GCCCGAGCCGAAGGACGACGACCCTTGTGACCCTTGGAAATCCCTGACGAGGGAGAAGCACCCGAAGGGGTGGACCGGAAGGACGGCCGCCGCGGCGAAGCCGCGGAACGCCCACCTTATTTTTGGATAACTATTTATTACCATCAAACAATTTTCCTTAAACCCTTCATATATATATTTTATTGAAAGCGTCAAACAGGAAATGTCCTTTACGGTGCAAATCAAACATTCTTCATCTAAAGGAGGTCTTACATGAAACATTTCATCGCCTGTGCAGCAGCCTGCGTCGCGCTGGCTCTTTGCCTCTCGTGCGGCAACACGAACAAATGCCTGGAAAAGGCCGGCTATTCGGACTGCGATCACCTGAGAAAAGCGCTCAATCTCCAGAACAAGGACGAGGCGATCAAATACCACGATCTTTGCGTCAGGTGCGGGTGCAAGGAACAGCAGTAGGTATTGCCCAACACGATGGACGAATCCACAAGCCTTTTTTTGCGGTTCGGCGTCGCGCTTGTCATCGGCTTCTTGGTCGGCCTGCAGCGCGAATACGAATTCGAAGTACATACCAAGGAAATGCCCGCGGGCGTAAGGACCTTCGGCCTGGTCGGCCTCATCGGCTGCTCGGCCGCGCTCGTGTCCGACCTGCTCAAATCGCCGTGGCCTTTTGTGGGTGTCACGTTCACGCTGGGCATCTTTTTCGCCATCAACTATTACCTTGAGGCCGTAAACGGAAAGCCGGGCCTCACCACCAAGGCATCGCTGATCCTCACGCTGCTCGCCGGCGGCCTCGCCTACTGGCCCAAAACACTTTCGCTTGCCGTGGCGCTCGCGGTGACCATGACCGTGCTGCTGTCGGTAAAGGTGCAGCTCCACCGGTTCGTGCGCCACCTCACGCACGACGACATCTTCGCCGTGCTCAAATTCGCGGTGATCTCCGCCATCGTGCTGCCCATCCTTCCCGACCGCGTTTTCGGGCCGCAGCCGTTCGACATTTTCAACCCGTTCAAGCTCTGGCTTTTTGTTGTGTTCATTTCGGGAATCAGCTTCGTGGGATACGTGCTCATCAAAGTAGTGGGCCCGAACAAGGGTGTCGGCCTCACCGGCATTCTGGGCGGGCTCGCCTCGAGCACCGCGGTGACCCTGAGCTTCACCGGACGCAGCCACGAGAACCGCGAAATGGCGCGTCCGTTTGCGCTCGCCATCATCACGGCGTGGACCGTGATGTTTTTGCGCGTGCTCGCGGCCGTGGCGTTCCTCAACATCATGCTGGTGCGGCCCATCCTGCTGCCGTTCGGCGCGTGCGTCGCCGTGGGCATTGCCTGCTGCGCGTTTCTTTACTTTCGGCAGCGCATGGAAAAACACCGCCACGAGGTTGCGGTCGACAACCCGTTCGAGCTCGGGCTCGCCATCAAGTTCGGCGTTCTGTTCGCCGCCATCCTGTTTTTTTCGCGCGCCATGCAGGTGTACTTCGGCGACGTGGGAGTGTACCTGTCAAGCTTCCTTTCCGGCCTCGCCGACGTGGACGCCATCGCGTTTTCCATGGCCAAGCTCAGCAGGGTCGCGGCCGGGCTCGATCCCGTGATCGCGGCGCGCTGCATCGTGATCGCGGCAACGGCCAACACGCTGGTCAAGGGGAGCATCGTGATGTTCACCGGCGCGCCGCAGCTCAAACGCGCCGTTTTGCCGGGGTTCATACTCATAACGATCACCGGCGCCGTGACCGCATTCATTATTTGACCCGCAAATCACTCTGCCATTTGGCAAGTTCAGCGTCAACACTAAATATCCAAATCGGGCGCCACGCCAGTTTGATTTTGTTTCATAACAATAGAGGTTTGGGCTTTGCCCGCTGCGCGGGGCCGGTCTCACTCCGGGGTCGGCCGGCAATGTGCTCCGGCACACCCTCCGGTCCACCTAACGCGCTGCATGGATTTTCTTATCAGTCAAGAAGTTCTTCTTTAGCCAGCAGGCTTCCGCCTTCAAATAGCTCCGACATTTATCAAGGAACGCGACAAACAGGTTTCTGCCGCTCGTTAAGCCGGGCAGCAGAAATTCTTACGTATGTTTTTACCGCCATCAGCGCCGCCCCTGAGGCAAGAGGATCAGCCGCTCGCCATCATATGTCGCCTCACCCCGGCCGCAAGCGGCCACCCCGCTCCACAAGCGGAGAGGCGAAAGAGATTGCCGGCCCCCTTCTCCACCCGTGGAGAAGGGCTGGGGATGAGGCGCATCCTTGCGGAAAAACCTGCGCCCTCACCGGATGAAATAATCATCAAAAAGAATTTTTAAAGAAAATTGTCGGAGGACTTGGAGGGTCAAAAAAAGAATTCGTCACGCCTGCGTCGCGGCCATCGAAGATTTGTCCGCCTGATGGAACTTGTCGTCGGCGCCCTTCTGCGTCACCGCCGGTGAATACTTGTTTTCCATGGAAAGGCACTTTTTGGGGCACGCCTCGACGCACGCGCTGCACGCGATGCAGCGGAGCCGGTTGATCTGCCAGTCTTTCGACGCCTTGGTCACGGTGATGGCGTCGGTGGGGCACTTCTTCTGGCAGATGCCGCAGAAGATGCATTTGTCAATTTCGATGGAGACGCTGCCGCGCGTGTTCTTGAAGAACGGCCGCTTCTCGAACGGGTACAGGCGCGTGGCCGGACGCGACAGCGCGCTGCGGGTGACGACTTTTGCGATTTTCATCTGCGACATGGTCAGCGCTCCGTGCAGCTGATGCAGGGGTCGATGGTGAGCACGATCACGGGCACGTCGGCCAGTTCGCACCCGCCGAGCATCTTCACGAGCGGCGGTACGTTGGCGAACGTGGGCGTGCGTACGCGGAAGCGCTCGAGGTTCTTGGTGTTGTTCCCCTTGACATAGTATATGACCTCGCCGCGCGGCTGCTCCACGCGGGCGAAATATTCACCCTGGGGGTTCCCGGTTATCTTCACGTCGACCGGGCCGTCCGGAATTTTCGCGATTGCCTGGTAGATCAGGTCGAAGGCCTGGTACAGTTCTCGGCTGCGCACCATGCACCGCGCGTAGCAGTCGCACCCGGTCTCGACCATGGGTTCCCAATTGAGTTTCGGATACGCGGCGTACCCCAGCTTGCGCATGTCCGACGCGATGCCGCTGCCGCGCACGGTCGGCCCCACGGCGCCGAGCGCGAGCGCGTCTTCCTTCGAAAGCATGCCCTTGCCCACGGTCCTGCGCTTTACCGAGCCGTCCTTCTGGAACACGTCGGTGAGTTCGTGGCATTGTTTTTCGATTGTCTTGAGCTCGCCCTGGATTCTGTTGAGCGTGTTGTTATCGATGTCGCGGCGCACGCCGCCTGGTTTCGCGGTCCCGAAAATCACGCGGCCGCCCGTGGTCTCCTCGATGATGTCGAGCAGTTTTTCGCGAACGCGCCACGAGTGCATGAACAGGCTCTCGAACCCGAACCCGTCGGCGAAAAGGCCCAGCCACAATAAATGGCTGTGGATGCGCGACATTTCTCCCCAGATGGTGCGCAAATACAGCGCGCGCTCAGGCACGTCGATCTTCATCACGCCTTCGATGGCCTGCGAGTACGCCTGGCCATGGATGAAGCTGCAGATGCCGCAGATGCGCTCCGCGACGTAGGTCATCTCGAGAAAATCTTTTTTCTCAACGAGCTTTTCGAGCCCGCGGTGGATGAAGCCGATGGAGGGAACCGCCTCCACGACCCGCTCGTCCTCGAGCACGAGGTCGAGGTGGATGGGCTCCGGGAGCACCGGATGCTGCGGGCCGAACGGGACTATGGTTCTTGTTGCCATGGTTATTGTGCCGGTTGCTGGGGTTGCGGCGCGAACGGCGTCTTCACTGACAACTTATAGAACTTTCCTTTAAAGTCAAGGGCATTGCCCTGAACGTTGATGCCGAACAAATCGTGCAGCTCGTTTTCATACGTAAACGCGGCGAAATACGCCCCCGTGATGCTGGGCAGGTCGAGATTGTCTTTGGGGAGCGTGACGCGAAGGTGCGAGCACGCGTAATCCTTGTCGAACGTGTAGGTGACCTCGTACGCGTCCTTCGCGGTGCACGAAATCTGCACCAGGCGCCAGCCTTCCTTGCTCATCTGCTTCGCCTTCTCGACGAGTTGGCTCTTGTCAATGGCCGCGAGTGACTGCTGTTCGACGTGCACCATCATGCGCTCGCTTTCATGGCGTGGAGCGCCGCGGCCTTTTTCTCGAGCACGCCGAGCGCCGCCACCACGCCGTCGATGATCGCCTCGGGCCGCACCGCGCACCCCGGAATGTAGATGTCCACCGGCACCACGGTGTCGGCCCCGCCCTTTACATTGTAGCATTCGCGGAATATGCCGCCGCTCGTTGCGCAGATGCCGATGGCGGCAACGACCTTGGGGTCGGGCATCTGGTTGTAGATGTTCAGCACCACGTCCTTGTTCTGTTCGTTGATGGAGCCGGTGAGGAGCAGGATGTCGGCGTGCTTGGGGTTGCCCGTGTTGATGATGCCGAAACGCTCTATGTCGTACAGCGGGGTGAGGCACGCGAGCACTTCGATGTCGCAGCCATTGCAGCTCGACCCGTCGTAATGGATGATCCAAGGAGATTTTTTGAGGAAACTCATGTGATTCCCTATTATTTACCTAAAAAAGAAATGACGAGAATATTTACGACCCCGAACACCGCTGCCACAATCCACGACGATTTGACCGTGAAATGCCACGTAAGGCGCGCATAGGTATTATCGACGAGTATTTCAATCAAGTACGTAATGACCACGGCCAATAGTGCCGCGATCCAGTTAAAAGCGAAAAACAAATAGACGAACCCCATGAGCAGAACATTCTCGTACCAATGCGCGATTTCGATGATGGCAAGGGCCGGTCCGGCAAATTCGGTGGTGGCGCCTTTCACGAGCTCCTGATGGCCGTGGTGGGAGGTTGAGAGGTCGAACGGCGATTTGCGCAGCTTGATGGTGAGCACAAAGACAAACGCGATGAAAACGCCGGGCAGAAACTGCACCAGAGGTTTTTGGAACGCGACGATGTCGTGCACGTGCCAGCTCCTGGTCACCAGGTACATTCCCATGGCCGTGATGATAAGCACCGGCTCGTACGACATCATCTGCAGCAGCTCGCGCTCCGCGCCGATGTTCGAATACGGCGAATTGGGCGAATAAGCGCCCAGCACGAAGAAGACGCCGGCAACGGCGAGGGCAAAAATCGTGAGCAGCAGGTCGCCGCCGGAAAAGAACAGCACGCCGGTCATGACCACGAACACGAGGAAGCAGACAATGTAGAAATTCTGGAACGCGTTGACCACCACGCCGCGCTTTCCGAGGAGCTTGAGCACGTCGTAGAACGGCTGCAGCACCGGCGGCCCCACGCGCGACTGCATGCGCGCGGTGACGATGCGGTCGATCCCGGCCAGAAGCCCGCCCACAAACGGGGCCAGGACCACCCATGCGGCGACATACAGCGCTGTTTTCATAGTTTCACCGCCCCGAACATGGTGATGATAAGGACGATCGTGATGGCAATGCTCGTCACACACAGCTTCTTTTCGGAAAAAAGCTCTCCGAGGTAATAATTGCTTGTCGCGGCCTCGCGCGTGACCTGCATGGCGCCGACAAACGATCCGGAATCGCCGACGTTGGCGCCCGCGAGATAGCGCGGCACATAGACGGGCTTTGCGCGGTGGGCCAGAAAGCTGAGCGGGAGCAGCACCATGAGCCCAAGTAGAATCGACATGATGATGATGTTCCCCTGGGTGAGCGAGACTTCATGGTGATATATCGAAAAGACATACGGTTCGACCGACACGAACGACATCAGCGGGAACAGCGCGGCGGTCGCAACGGTGCCCGCGGCGAGAAGTCCCAGCGCGGTCCATTCGTCCTTGGCAACCGCGCCCTCGCCTTTGTGCGCGCCGGCCGGCACGCTCACGATTTTGCCCATCCATTTTGTCCAGAAAAAGAGCGTGGGCGCGCTGCCGAACGCCAGCAGAACGGCAAGAACGATGTTTGAATTGACAAATGCCTCAAGGCAGGCCCATTTGCTGATGAGCATGCCGAACGGCGCCAGGAACATGCCAAGGATGCCGATGAGCATCACCATGGCAAGCCCGGGCCGGTTCACGATGAGGCCGCCCATGTCCTCGATGTCGCGGCTGCCGATCTTGTGCTCAATGGAGCCCACGCCCAAGAAGAGCAGGCCCTTGGACACGGCGTGGAAAATGGTGAGCAGCACGGCCGCCCACAGCGTTTCGTAGGTGCCCACGCCGGCGCACGCCACGATGAGGCCGAGGTTGGCGATGGTGGAATAGGCCAGCACGCGCTTGGCGTTGCTCTGCGTTACGGCGATGATCGACGTCATGAGAAACGTGACGCCGCCCACGAGCGCCAGAAAGTAGCCGGCCCAGGTGTTCTGCAGCACGGGCGCGAACTTGATGATGATGAAGATGCCCGCCTTTACCATGGTGCTCGAATGCAGGAGCGCGGACACGGGCGTTGGCGCCACCATGGCGCCGAGCAGCCACGACGAGAACGGCATCTGCGCCGACTTGGCAAGCCCGGCAAACGAAATGCAGACGACCGGTATCAGCATGACCGCTGGCCCGAGCTCAATGACCCGCGAAAGCTCAACGGTGTGCGCTGGGCAGAACTTGACAAGATAGAGAATGCCGCCGGCGAAGCCCAGCCCGCCCAGCAGGTTGAGTCCGAGCGCGCGGTACGCGTTACGCGTCGCCTCTTCGGTTTTCGGATAGCCGATGAGAATGAATGACGAGAGCGTCGTGATTTCCCAGAAAAAGTAGAGCCATACCAGGTTGTTGGAAAACACCACGCCGAACATGGCCGAGAGGAAGAAAAACAGGATGAAGAAAAAGCTCCGCTGCCTGTTTTTCATCTCCGGGTGGTGATGATGGTAGTCCCGCATGTAGCTGATGGCGTAGAGGCAGATCAGGCTGCCGATGATGCCGATGATGAGCGCCATGATGATGGAGAAATTGTCGATGTACAACGCGTGATCAACTTCTGGAACGCTGTGGGTCAGTTCGCAGTACGCCATGATCCCGGCCTGGATGATGATCAGGACCGGAATGTACCATTCGTGCTGCTTTATGCCGATGCATTTATATAATAAGAATAAGGAAAGCGCCATTTCACCGGCAAAAAACATCATTTCCAAGTGCGGCAATTCCGCCTTGAAAAAGGTCGGCTTGCCGCTGAACATGATCGCCGCGTACACCGATCCTGCCGCGATCAGCAGGCAGCTGATGCGCACCAATGAATTACGGAACGAGTTGGGCGGAAGAATGGCGAACAGCAGGGAAACGGCCGCAGGAAATATGAGAAGGAAAAGAAGAGTGCTCATCGACAACCCCGTCGCTGGCCGCACGGGCCGGCCACGAACATACTTGGAAAAAGAGCATCGAATTCATGAGTGCGGCGAAAAAAACCAGAATCTTTTTTAGGCCCGCATTGGCCCCCGCGATACTCGAATTCGACTGCCCGGTGCATTAAAAAAAAGAGTAAAAAAATGCTCTTTGGCGGATTAAAAAGCAAGGGATTTATTGGATAATGGAAGATTAAAAAAGATAGAAAATTTAGCGGGGAGAAGTCCAGCCTGTCTCATAACCATCTTAATAATCGTGGCGCCTGCCGGTCACGGCACCGTGCCTCCTTCCGGGCTCGGGCTTTCAGCCTCGTTGCCGGACCGCCCTATGCCTGGCGGCGGGTCGGCCGCAATTCGCTCTTGCTCACCCTCCAGTCCGCACTGGCGCGGAACATCATCTTGTTTATTTTGCTACATTATCAAGTACATATTCTTAAACGGAACGTACAGTAAGGAAAGCCAATGGCTATAATTTTTTCTTCTTCCACCGTGTAAAGCCTGACCTATCACCGGCGAATCGCAAGCCACCCGGAACTTTGCAAACCACTCCGGCGCCAGAGGGTGTGGGTACACTTGGCAACAGGCATAATGAAATGATGCGTAGCACCATTACCATACCAAGACAAATGAAATGACAGATCGCCGCCGCCGGCATTTATTTTTTCTTTTTTGTGAAGGAGGCGGCTGAAGCTGCATCCCAGAGGGAGACTTCCCCCGCCAAATTTTGTGTTCACTCCTGCTACAAGTTATTTTCCTACAGGCAAAATTTGAACGGAGAGGTGACCGAGCGGCCGAAGGTGCACGCCTGGAGAGCGTGTGTGCGGAAACGTACCCTGGGTTCAAATCCCAGCCTCTCCGCCATTGTGCGGAACGGGTTCCTTGCCAAATAGGCAAGGAACCCGTTTTTGTTTGTATTTGCCTCTAAAATCAAGATTTTCCGAGCGGACCCACAATTCGCCTCGCTTCCCGTATTTCCCCGTGGTCCCCCCCTATTTTGCGATAGTCTTGTAGCAGTTTTGTAGCAGTTTCCCTATCTTATAGAAGAACCAATATTAATTATTAACAGGAGTGGCAAAATATGGCTTACGCTTTCAAACGTAAAAATATCTGGTATATCAGATATAAAGATGAAAACGACAAATGGGAAATCAAGTCTTGTGGTAAAAACGCCATCAAAACCGACGCCGACTACCTCGCGCGGGAATATTCGGCGAAAGAGTTGAATCGCAAACACAAGGCACCGGTGCGGATCGTTAACAGTAACCTCGAGCAGGCCCTGATTCTGTATCGAGACACAGTAGTCCCTCGCAGCACTATGGGTATCGACAAACAGCAGAGCTCCATCCGCAGGGAACAGGCGACGGTGAATAATTTTATTTTCTTTGTCCGGGAAAAACATCTCGAACAATTCAAGGCGTTCGATAAGGAAATGGCCCAAGCCTTTATAGACAAAAGGGTCGAGGAGGGGATGAGCGCCAAGACCAGACGCGAAGAACGGCGACAGCTCCGCAAGTTCTTCAAATGGGCGATCAAACAGAATTATTGTGCCGAGAACCCGACCGAGGAAATAGTAGCACCCAAGCTCCCCAAGAGAAAGCCGCGGTTCTTTTCCATGGACGAGCTGAAAAAAATCTTCGAGACGGCCATGGAACCCTACCGGCTGATTTTCATGTTCCTTTACCTGACAGGGCTGCGGACCGGGGAACTGTGCAATCTTGAATGGAGGGACTACAACAGGGATTTGCGGACACTGACGATACGGGTCGTGGCGGCAGATAAAAAGAAACGGACTCCCGGCAACAAGACCAAACGGGAGGAAACCATCCCGCTCTGCGACGAGGCGATAAATATCCTTGAGCGGAGAGAAGCCGCCAACGACAGCGAGCAGTTCGTTTTCCTGAACCAAGCCGGCAACAGGCTTGATGATGACAATATATACCGGAACCTCATGCCGATCCTTGACAAGCTTAAAATCCGTGATGCATCGCCGCACACGTTTCGGCATACGTTTGCCAGCCATCTGGTGATTGCCGGCGTTTCGATATACGTGGTCAAGGAGCTGTTGAGGCACGCCTCCGTGCAAGAAACGGAAATCTACGCTCATCTTGCTAAGGACACGACAAGCGCGGCAGTTGAGAAGCTGAATGGGAAAATGCAGTCTATCGTGCCAGGAAACAGCGGTTCCTCCCAAGCCGGAAAACAGGTCTGTCCTGGGGTTTTTCTCCCCTTCTTCAAGCGCGGAGACGTACAATAAACGTCGCCCGTAGGGGATTTAAAGCCGATAGGCACTTCCATTTCTTTACGGCATTTCTGGGAGGTTTACCGGCTTTTCCTGTTTTCAGGCACCTGCGTCCTTGGGGTGAATTCCCGGACCGACTCGGAAGCCCTATACTTCCGGAGCCAAGCATCTACTTCGGAAAACCGAAACTTAAGGTGCCTTCCCACCTTATAGAATGGTATTCCTGAAAACCTGTCCGAAGTCCATTTATATACGCTTTTTTTCGGCACTCCAAGCAGCCTGCAAAAGTCATCTATATCTCGCAGAGGCTCGATCTGGTCGCCGGCATTAAGGACAAAACTCGGTTCATTTTCCGTCCGGGAAACCTGCTGGATAGCTTCCCCGGATTTATTAAGTACCACCATAAAAAACCTCCAAATTGTTAAAACCGATTTTTAAGTTATATAGGATGGTACTCCAACACGTTTTTTTTATAAAGACCTTTTTAAACGCCGGAAAAATGTCAAAGCAATGTGATTGATTGGAAAAATATTTTAGAGATTTTTTAATACCTCCGCGGCAGAGCTTTTAAAGGAAAAACCGGGGAATATTCAGAGGGGTGAATTCCGGCTGGACGATTGCCGCGTTTTCAGGCAAGTCAGTTTCCTCCGGACATTATTTCTTTAGAACACTGATAATGTTTTTTAATACTATATTGCCTTTATTTCCGTATATTTAATAAAAGGGGTGGAAGTATGGAGAAAAAAACATATACGATATTTGTCGGGTTAGGTCTCGTGGTTATGCTGTTTGCAATTGATGCCTGTGCCAGAGGTTCATCTACTACCCAGAGTGCATCAGTTCATAGTCCCTCTATCAGAACTCACGCCAGTGCTAGTGTTGGGTTTCAGGGAGGTTTCGACAGGATGGGGTACCGGGGAGGTCTAGCCAAGTCGGCGGCTAGGGGCAATACTTCTGGATGGAGCGGATATCGAGGAAATGGAAACTATTATCATTCGGGTAACTCCCATAGGTATTATCGTGGTAACTACGGACGGAGGTCATATTGGCCTTATCGGTCCATTGGCACCTATTTTACTTACCTTCCTGACTACTACACGACAGTCTATGTCGATGGGTCCCCTTATTATTATTGCGACGGATATTACTTCAGCCCTTATTCCAACGGCGGCTATGTAATCGTACCTGAACCTGTATCCACTGTTGCGTCCCAGGAACCAGAGGCGATAGTCCAGTCTTCACCTTCCGAAACAGATGAACAGCCAATCGCGCCGCAATCAAAGGCATCACACGACACCGTAACAATCAATGTCCCAAATTCAAAGGGTGGATTTACGCCGGTGAGATTGGTAAAAAACAAAAACGGATATATCGGGCCACAAGGGGAATTTTACGCCAAACATCCCACAGTAACTGCGCTAAAAGCATTATATGGGGATTGAGAGCAGCTAAGAAGTTACTCCCCCGTCGATTTATTTTCCTACATTGACATTCCTTTTCTTGAATAACCATTTTAACCTTTTTGATATGGAGAGAATTCATGTCAGTAGTGACCAAGATCGAACTGATCAGGCTACAGAAATTATTGGGAGCGGATGATGCAATTGCCAAGAAGTTCAAGGTGACGCGGCAGGCGATTCAGCAACTTCGGCTAAGATATAGAATCAAGTCTAGATATGTAAAAAACCCGAAGCGCAATAAAGAGATACTTTCTCTTTTCAAGAGGGGAAAGACAGGCTATGAAATCGCAAAGAAATTCGGCTTGTCAGTTTCGAGGACGTATAAGTTGATAGCTGAGACACGAGGAAAAAAGAAATAATTGTCAGGCACTGATTTGGTTCCACGCCTGCCGAAAGGAGATTAAATCTTATGGACAGAGCAATTGCATTATTGATTCTCTTTTTCTGCAGTTCAAATTATTTTTTCGCTCAAGATAATGCGAAACCTGTTAGAATCGGTTATTATATAGATCCCTTAGGGCTTTAACATACGTTTCCAACAGTGACCCTAATAATGGCCTCCCCAAGTAAAAGGCTACAGCTCAAACTATCTTTCAAATGTTCTTTAAGATCTGTAGGCTTGCCAGGATTCCTACCTTCTCTGCCAGGGCAATTTTTATTTCCCCGGAGATCTATTACTTGATCAGGACCGGTCTGACAATCGTCGCAGCCCCGCATGTGATTCGAGCTATGTAGGCTCCATGTGCAAGCTTCGTGCATAAGGAGACTACACGAGTTTGCCCGGTAGCAATACTCCAATGTCCGATAATCCGGCCGAAGCAATCGAAAAGTGTAACTGCTATGGGCTTGCCATTGTCCATTTTGAGGTTTCCCGCATTGATTATAAGAAAACCGTTTCTGACGGTTATTACATCCATATTCTTGATGCCTGATGATGCCTGGTGAAATTCGGTTTTCACAGCAAGTGCGTCGCTGTAGTCGGGATATGAACCGGAAGCGGTGGTATAAACGTTCTCCGCCAGTGGA